>JBBFMJ010000182.1:0-4442 GCA_037478515.1 Thermoanaerobaculia bacterium | reverse complement strand
CTTCAAACTTTTTCTCCAGCTCATCCTCCTTTTTGCATTGATTTCTACTTAATATTTTAATTAGATTTTAAAATTTTGGCAAATGCCTTTTTAATTTTTAAAAAATTACTGGATTCTTTTACTGAAATTAAATAAACTCAAGGAAAATATGCCTATACTAATAAGGGTGAGGAAAAAAATTTCATTAAATAGAGTAAAAAATCCAGAACTTTTAAGAAAAATTCCTCTAATTATAATTAAAAAATATCTTAAAGGGTTTATATAGGTTAAATATTGAAGTCCTTCTGGCATATTTTCAATGGGAAATATAAAGCCAGAAAGTATTATGGCTGGGAAGAAGAAGAAAAAGGAGCCCATCATTGCCTGCCTTAAGGTCTTTGAAATTGTGGAAATGAAAATTCCAATGCCTAAGGCATTTAAAATGTAAATCCCTGAAACAAAAAAAAGCAGTATAAAGGACCCCTTTAAAGGAATTTTAAAAATAAAAAGAGCAAAGAACAAAACAAGAAACATCTCCAAATAACCAATTATCATAAATGGAATTGTCTTTCCCAAAATAAATTCAAGGGGTTTTATTGGGGTTACGAGAATTTGTTCCAAAGTCCCAACTTCCCTTTCTTTCACAATGGACATAGCCGTGAGCAGAAGGCAGGAGAGCATTATAAGCATTGCAATTATTCCAGGGATTATGTAATTTCTGCTTTTAAGTTCAGGGTTATACCATACCCTAATTTTAAAATCCAGAGGGATTTTTTTTGTATCTTTAATTGAAATTGATGAGGTAATTTTATTTAAATATCCAGAGGCAATCTTTGAAGTGTTTACATCAGTTCCATCAATTATAACTTGAATTTCTGCTCTTTTGCCCTTTTTTAAATCCTCTGAAAATCCATCATTTATTTGAATGGAAACCATTGCCTTCCCTTTTTCAATAATTTTTTCCAGTTCAAAAGGGGAACCAGCCGAATATTTTAAATTAAAATAGCCAGAGGAGGAAATTTTTCTTAAAATTTCCCTGCTTTCAAAGGTCTTATCTAAATCACAATAGGCAACAGGGATATTTTTTATATCATAGGTCAAACCATAGCCAAAGATAAAAAGTTGGATTATTGGAGGCATAAATATGAAAAAAAGCATCCTTTTATCTCTTTTTATCTGTAAAAATTCTTTAATTGCAAAATTTTTTATAACTTCAAACATTAAAAGACCTCCTTTTTAAACTTTTTAATGGAAATAAAAAAGAAAATAGAAGAAAAAATTAAAAGGAGGAGACCTTCAAAAATTAAAAAATTTAATGGGCTTCCTTTTAAAAATACATTTCTTGATATAAAAACAAAATACCTTGCAGGGAAAAAATATGTCAATGCTTTTATAAATTTTGGCATATTTTCAATGGAAAAGATAAAGCCAGATAAAAGGAGGGTTGGAAGGTAAGTGGTCACAATGGAAATTTGAATTGAAAGGACCTGAGACCTTGTAATTGATGAAATTAAAGTTCCATAGGAAAGCCCCCCAAAGAGGTAAATTGAAGAAATAAGTGCAAAAAATAAAAAATTCCCTTTAAATGGAACTCTGAAGATTAAAATGGCAGCCATAACAGAAAAGATTAAATCAATTGCTCCAATTCCAAAGTAAGGTATAAGTTTTCCTAAATTTATTTCAGAGGGTTTAAGAGGGGTGGAAATCAATTTTTCCATAGTCCCCTTTTCCCACTCCCTTGAAATTGTAAGTGAAGAAAGAAGGGCAGAGATGATGGCAATTATTAAGGCAATGAGCCCAGGGATTATAAAATTTTTTGACTTTAAATCCTGATTGTACCAGAACCTTATCTTTAAATCTATCCTTTTAAGTTCCTCATTTGAAACTTTTTCATAAAAGTTTTCTGTTATTCCTGAAACATAGTTTAAGATTAAGGAAGCGGTCTGGGAATCACTTCCATCAATTATTATTTGTATTTCAGCCATTTTTCCACTCTTTAAATTTTTTGAAAAATTTTCTGGTATCCAAAGTACAAGGTATGCTTTTCCTTTATCTAAAATTTCATCAATTTCCTTTTCATCTTCTAAAAAAGAATAAACCTTAAAATAACCTGAATTTGTAAAATTTCTTATAATTTCCCTTGAGGAAGGGCTTATGTCTCTATCCAGCACGCAGATTTTTGCATCTTTTAAATCAAAATTTATGGCATATCCAAATAAAAATAAAAGAAGGGCTGGCATAAGAAAGGATAGGGAAAGGGATACGGGGTCTCTTATAATATGCAAATATTCTTTTTTTGAAACGGCAAGGGCCCTGGAAATTTTCATAAATTTTCCTCAATGGCAGAGATAAAGACCTCTTCCAAGCTGGCTTTTCCGTACCTTTCTTTAAGGAATAAGGGACTTCCTTCAGAGATTATTTTTCCTTTAAAAAAAAGACAAACCCTTTCACAAAATTCTGCTTCTTCCAGATAATGGGTTGTCAAAATTATTGTAGTTCCTTTCTCTGAAAGTTCATAAATTATTTCCCAGAAACTTCTCCTGTACACTGGATCTGTCCCTGAAGTGGGTTCATCTAAAAATAAAATTTTTGGATTATGCATAATGGCACAAGCCAAGGCAAGCCGCTGTTTTATACCCAAAGGAAGCTCTCCTGTATTTTTATTTTTATAAATTGAAAGCCCAAGGGCTTTTATTATTTCTTCCTTTTTTTCCAAATCCTTGACTTTATAAATCCCAGAATAAAAATTTAAATTTTCCTTTAAGGTCAAATCATCATATAGAGAAAATTTTTGTGAAACATAGCCAATGGATTTTTTAATCTCCTCTGGCTCTTTCATTATGTCAAATCCATTTACAGTTCCTTCTGCAGATGTGGGAAGCAAAAGTCCACAGAGCATCCTTATGGTTGTGGTTTTTCCTGCCCCATTGGGTCCTAAAATTCCAAAGATTTCCCCTTCCTTTACTTTTAATTCTACAGAATCCACTGCCATAAATTTTCCAAATTTTTTTGTAAGGTTCTTTACATCTATGGCAAAACTATTTTTCATTTTCCGTTAGCTTACAAATAAAAATATCTTCAATTGAAGGGGGTACAAATTTTATATCCTTTGCCCCAAAACCCTTTTCTTTTAAAATTTCTATTAAATTTTCTTTAAATTTAATATCCTTTAAAATTATATGAACCCTTTCTCCCAGGGGGAGGGATTCTAATACAAAATTTAAACTTTTAATATTTTCTGAGAGAATTTTTGGAGAATCCGTTAAAATCTCCATTACAGGAAACCTGAAGGAATTTATAATTTCTTTAGGGCTTCCTTCTTCTAAAATTTTTCCTTTATCTATAAGGGCAACTCTTTTGCATTTTTCTGCTTCTTCAAAATAAGAAGTGGTGAGTACAATCGTAACCCCTTCATTTGAAATTTTATAAAAGATCTCCCAGAGGTCTCTTCTGGATAGGGGGTCAAGCCCATTTGTGGGCTCATCTAAAAGGAGGATTTCTGGCTCGGAAAGGAGAGCGCAGGCAAGGGAAAGTTTTTGTTTCATCCCACCAGATAGGTTACCTGCATAAAAATTTTTAAATTCACTTAAATTTAGGAAAGATAAGATTTCTTCAATTTTTTCTTTATCTTTTATTTGATAGATTTCTGAAAAAAAATTTAAATTTTCCATAAGGGTCAGATCTTCATAAAGGGAAAATCTTTGGGGAACATAAGATATTTTTTCCTTATTTTCAAATAAAACATACCCTGATGAAGGTTTTAAGATACCTGAAAGAATCCTTAAAATTGTGGTCTTTCCTGCTCCATCGGATCCAACAAAGCCAAATATTTCACCCTTTTTTATTTCCAAATTTATCTCATCCAGGGCAAGGTTTTCTTTAAAGTATTTTTTTAAGCCCTTTATTTCAATCATTTTATTTTAATTTTTACATCCACTGGCATACCTGGCTTCAATTCATCCCTTTCATTTTTTACATCAATTTTTACTTCAAAGACAAGTTTTGTCCTCTCTTCTTTTGTTTGTATATTTTTTGGAGTAAATTCTGCCTTTGAAGATATATAAGAGACCTTTCCACCATAAATCTTGTCTGGATAAGTATCACAAAAAATTTCTGCCTTTTGCCCAATTTTTACCAGCCCTAATTTATCTTCCTTTACATATACCTTCACATAGGGCTTATCAATTTCTCCAATTGTATAAACTGGAAAATTTGGATTTGCCCTTTCCCCAACTTCTGCATTCTTTGAAAGAACTATACCATCTATTGGGGAATATAAAATTGTATCTTCAATTTTTTCTTCAATTAATTTTATTTTTGTTTCAATTTGGTTTATTCTTTTTTCCTGTGCAAGGATTTCTTCTTTCCTGGGACCTTCCAAAGCCAAACTTAAAATTTCCTTTGCTCTTTCATAATTTGAAATTGCCAGGTCTAAATTTTTTTTATATTCTTCAAATCTGCTC
>JBBFMJ010000181.1:0-4449 GCA_037478515.1 Thermoanaerobaculia bacterium | reverse complement strand
ATTTTTGACTGGATACAGGCAAAAATATTTCAGGGAAAACTAAAATTTCTGCACCTTTTCTATTTGCTTTAGATACTTCATCCTTTAAAAATTTTAAATTTTTTTTAAAATCACTGCATAAAAAACGGGAGAGGTAAACTTTCACCTTTTTTAATTTTCCTCCCCTTCCTTTTCAGTATCATCTTTTACCAGGGAAGAAAACTCTTCCTGAAGTTCCTCTTCGGAGACAAAGGGCTCTTCTTCTGGCTGCTTTACTACTTCTTCAGGCAGGGAAAATTCCCTATAAAGAGGGCAACCAGTTCCAGCAGGTATGAGGCGTCCCACAATAACATTTTCTTTTATGCCTCTCAATGTGTCAATCTTTCCAGCAATGGCAGCAGAATTTAAAACCCTAGTGGTTTCCTGGAAGGAAGCTGCTGCAATAAAGGACTCTGTTGCAAGGGCTGCTTTGGTTATACCGAGGAGTACAGGCCTTGCCTTGGCAGGGGTCTTTCCCTTTGCTTGTACATTTTGATTGGCTTCCTGAACAACATTTCTGTCCACATATTCACCAATTACAAAATCCGTATCCCCGGGGTCTTCTATTTTCATCATCCTTCCCATCTGCCTTACAATTACTTCTATATGTTTATCATTTATTTCAACTCCTTGTGATCTGTAAACCTCTTGAATTTTTTCAACAAGTTTCATTTGAAGTGCCTTTTCCCCTTTAATCTTTAAAACATCATGGGGATTTATATGCCCATCGGTTAAAGGATCGCAGGCCTCCACATATTCACCTTCCTGAACGGATACATGCATATGTTTTGGAATAAGGTAAGTTCTTTCTTCAAAATCACCCTTTACAATTATTTCCCTCATACCCTTTGAAATCTTTCCATAACTCACAAAACCATTTATTTCAGATACAATGGCTGGCTCCTTTGGCCTTCTTGCCTCAAAGAGTTCTTGAACTCTGGGAAGACCACCTGTTATATCCTTTGTCTTTATGCTCTGGGTTGGAATTTTTGCCAGTATATCTCCAGGGTATACCTCCTGTCCGTCCTGAACCATAAGATGGGAATGGGGTGGGAGATAATACCTCTTTTCCTCTTTTTCTCCCTGTTTTACGATTATTTGAGGAATCCTTTTTTCCTGGGATAAACTTTCCACTATAACTTTCTGGGCTTTACCGGTAATTTTATCAATGTCTTCCCTGACATTTTCCCCTTCAATTATATCTTTAAAAACCACAGTCCCTTCAATCTCTGAAAGAATGATAAAGGAATAGGGATCCCAGTAGGATAAGACCTTTCCAGGCTTTACCTCTTCTCCATCCTTTACAAGAATTGTGGAACCATAGGTTATGGGGAAGTATTCCAGCTCCTTCTTTTTATTTTTCTTATCCAGTATAATCAATCTTCCATTTCTGTTTATGGCGACCAGTTTTCCTTCTCTGTTGACTATGGTTCTTATCTTGTCAAATTTTACAATTCCTTCTTTGTGGGCTTCATTCTGGTTTTGCTCCCTCACACCAGAGGCAGTTCCGCCATAATGGAAGGTTCTCATAGTAAGCTGGGTTCCTGGCTCTCCAATGGACTGGGCTGCAATTATTCCAATGGCCACACCAATTTCCACCAGTTTTCCAGTAGCCAGATCCCTTCCATAACACTTTTGACATATACCCTTCTGGGATTCACAGGTAAGGACTGACCTTATTTTTACCCTGTCAATTCCTGCTTCCTGTATTACCCCTGCTATCTTTTCTGTAATCATTTCATTGGGCCTTACCAGAACTTCACCTGTCAAGGGGTCCAGTATCTCTTCCAGAGCAACCCTACCAATAATCCTTTCCCTTAAGGTCTCTAAAACTTCCCCTGCCTCTTCCAGGGGTCCCACCTCAATTCCAGAGAGGCATTTGCAGTCCTCTTCCACAATCATCAGGTCCTGAGCCACATCCACCAATCGCCTAGTAAGATAACCGGAATCAGCAGTTTTAAGAGCTGTGTCAGCAAGTCCCTTTCTGGCACCATGGGTGGAAATAAAATACTGCAAAACTGAAAGCCCTTCCCTGAAATTGGCAGTAATTGGGGTTTCAATAACTTCTCCTGAGGGTTTTGACATAAGACCCCTCATCCCTGCCAGCTGCCTTACCTGTTCCTTTGAACCCCTGGCACCGGAATCCACCATAGCAAAAATGGGGTTTAACTTCCCTTCATTTTCTGATTCTTTCATTTTAGTAAACATAACCTTTGCCACCTGATCAGTTACATTCTGCCAGATATCAATTATTTTATTGTGTTTTTCACCCTGGGTAATGGCACCTGCTGCCCTCTGCTTTTCCACTTTTTGAACTTCCTGATATGCCTTTTGAATAAAAGCTTCTTTATTTTCTGGAACAATGAGGTCATCCAGACCAAAGGTAAGGCCTGAGAGGGTAGAATATTCAAAACCCAGTTCCTTTAAAGTATCCAGAAGCTGCACGGTCTTTTCAAGTCCATAGTTGAGGTAGCAGAAATTTATAAGAGAAGTTATTCCTTTTTTCTTTAAAAGTCCATTTATATAGGGCATTTCTTCCAGAAGGGCTTCATTAAAAATAGCCCTTCCCACTGTGGTATCAATTAAAATATCCTCTGCTTCCTCAATGGGAGCATTTACTATGTCCTGATTGTCTATCTGCTTTTCCAGATCAATGAGTTGCCCCTGCCATCTCAATTTTATTTTCGTCCCTATTTCCACCACCTTTGCTTCTAAGGCATGGATTACTTCCTGAATACTTCCAAAAACCTTTCCTTCACCCTTTGAATTTGGCATTTCCTTTGTAAGGTAATAAATTCCCAAAACCATATCCTGTGATGGAACTGCCAGGGGTTTCCCATTGGCTGGGGATAAAATATTATAAGAAGAAAGCATAAGAAGGCGGGCTTCCAGCTGTGCTTTTGGAGTTAAGGGGATATGGACAGCCATCTGGTCACCATCAAAATCAGCATTGAAGGCAGCACAGACAAGAGGATGTATTTGAATTGCTTTCCCTTCCACCAGAACCGGTTCAAAGGCCTGTATCCCCAGCCGGTGGAGTGTTGGCGCCCTATTTAATAAAACAGGATGTTCCTTGGTAACTTTCTCTAAAATATCCCATACAATATCATCATTGGATTCCACCAGTTCCTTGGAGCCCTTTATAGTATTGGTAAGCCCCATTTCAAGAAATTTCTGGTAAAGAAAGGGTTTGAAAAGTTCCAGTGCCATTGTCTTTGGGAGCCCACATTGATGGAGTTTGAGTTTGGGTCCCACCACAATTACAGACCTTCCGGAGTAATCCACCCTCTTTCCTAAAAGGTTTTGCCTGAACCTTCCCTGCTTTCCTTTCAAACTATCAGATAAGGACTTTAAAGGCCTGTTATTGGCTCCCTTTATTGCCCTTCCCCTTCTGCCATTGTCAAAGAGGGCATCCACTGCTTCCTGTAGCATTCTCTTTTCATTTCTTACAATAATTTCAGGTGCCTTCAAGTCAATAAGTTTTTTTAAACGATTATTTCTGTTTATTACTCTTCTGTATAAATCATTTAAATCAGAAGAGGCAAACCTTCCTCCATCCAGAAGGACAAGGGGCCTTAAATCGGGGGGAAGCACTGGAATTATGGTTATGGTCATCCATTCAGGCCTCTGCCCTGATTTTTTAAAGGCATCTACAATTTTTAACCTTTTTGACGCCTTTATCTGTCTTTGCTTTGAGGTGGTGCTTTTCATTTCCAATCTAAGTTCTTCTGCCAGTTTATCCAGATCTATCTTTTCCAGAAGATCCCTTATGGCTTCTGCGCCCATCTTTGCAAGAAAAGAGTCAGGACCATATTTCTTCTGGTATTCCTTATATTCATCTTCCGTAAGTATCTGTTTTTCTTTTAAATCTGTGGAACCTGGCTCCACCACTATGTATTTTTCATAATAAATAACTGATTCCAGATCCTTTAAGGTCATATCCAGAATAAGTCCTATTCTGGAAGGCGCACCCTTTAAAAACCAGATATGGGATACAGGAGTTGCCAGTTCAATATGAGCCATCCTTTCCCTTCTTACTCTGGCACGGGTTACTTCTACTCCACATTTATCACAGGTAACTCCTTTAAATTTCATCCTTTTATATTTTCCACAGAGACATTCCCAGTCATTTACTGGACCAAAAATCTTTGCACAAAAGAGCCCATCCTTTTCTGGCTTGAAGGTTCTATAATTTATGGTCTCTGGTTTTGTGACTTCCCCTCTGGACCATTTTTTTATGGTCTCAGGAGGTGCCAGAGAGATTTTTATGGCATTAAAGTCCTCTAAAGAGTTGGGCTTATCAGTCAGTATTTGATAGCTCACATACCCTCCTTAAAATTTTAAAAGTTCTACATTTAAACACAAACTTCTGAGCTCCCTTACAAGTACATTAAAGGATTCTGGAATTCCGGGATCCTGGGGAACTGCACC
>JBBFMJ010000180.1:0-4456 GCA_037478515.1 Thermoanaerobaculia bacterium | reverse complement strand
AAGCAATCTCTGGAAGATTTCAAAACCAAATCCAAGGGATATTCTTAAATGGGATATCCCTTGGTGGTTTTAATATAGTTGATATAGAAAAATTGTCGGAGGAAACAAAAAAACCAGTTATTGTGATAATGAGAAAACCACCAGATTTTTTATCTTTTAGAAAAGCAATGGAAAAACTTCCAAATCCTCAAAAAAGATGGAAAATTGTGGAAAAGGCAGGTCCTGTTCAGAATGGAGGAAAAATCTATTTTCAAACTGCAGGGATTGACAGGGCAAAGGCATTAAAACTTATTGAAGCCACTACCATAAGAGGAAACCTTCCCGAAGCTTTAAGGGTTGCCCATATAATTGCCTCAGGGCTTGTAAAGGGGGAAAGCAAAGGTGGGGCATAACACCTCCTTTAAAATTGGGAAATTGGATGTCCATCTGCTCAATGCAGGACTGTTCTGGCTGGATGGGGGGACAATGTTTGGAATTGTGCCCAAAAAACTCTGGTCAAAGATTTTGAAGGCAGATGAAAACAATTGCATTCCTCTGGCTTTAAATTGCTACCTTCTCTCGGGAAAGAACTTCTTAATGCTTATAGAAGCAGGAATTGGAAACTGGTGGGATGAAAAATGGAAAAATATTTACAAAATTAAAACAAGAGATTTTGAGAAAATTTTAAAACCTCTGGGTATTTCTAAGGAAGACATAACCCATATCTTTGTTTCCCACCTCCACTTCGACCACATCGGAGGAGCTGTGGAAAAACTTTACGACCAGGTGGTACCTACCTTTCCAAAGGCAAAGATCTATGTTCAAAAAGAAGAATACCTTCACTATATTTCCCCAAACTTGAGAGAAAAAGGAAGTTATAAAAAAGAGATTCTAACCCCTCTTTTAGAAAATGGGAAATTTGAATTTTTAGGGGAAAACTCCGAAATACTGCCTGGAATTCAAGCTATAAAGGTGGGTGGGCACTCTATGGGTATGCAAATTTTAAAAATCCAATCTGAGGGAGAAGTGGCATACTTTTTAGGGGATTTGATACCCACGGAAAGCCATCTTAAATTAAACTGGATTGCTTCTTATGACCTGGAACCCTTAAAAATCCTTTCCCTTAAAGAAAAAATTTTAGAAGAGGCACTGGAAGAGAAGGCAATTTTTCTTTTATACCATGAGATAAATAAACCTGTGGGAAGGTTAAAAAAAGATATGGAAGGCAATTTTTTTCTGGAAAAATTGAAGGGGTCAAAAAATGTATGATTTAATTGTAATTGGTGGAGGACCAGGTGGCTATGTCTCTGCCATAAGGGCAGCTCAGCTGGGTCTTAAAACAGCCCTTGTGGAAAAAGAAGAACTTTTTGGAGGAACCTGCCTTCTGAGGGGGTGCATTCCAACTAAAATCTTTTTAAATGTAGCAAAAATTATAAAAGAAACAAAAAAGGGCAGGCAATTTGGGCTTCTGGCAGATTATAAACTGGATTTAAATCTCTTGCAGGACTTTAAAAAAAGAGTAATTTTTAAACTCTCCAAGGGAATTGAAAACCTTTTAAAACAAAAAGGAGTAACCCTTTACAGGGGCACTGGTTTTTTTGAAGACCCAGAAACCTTGAATGTCTCTGGAGAAAATTTAAAATCCAAGTATTTTTTAATTGCCACGGGCTCTAAAATTTCCAATTTAAGGGGTTTTGAAATTGATGAAAAAAATATAATTTCCAGTGATGGTGCTCTTGAAATGAGAGAGATTCCAAAATCCATTGCAATAATTGGAGCAGGCGCTATTGGAGTTGAATTTGCTTCCATTTATTCTACCTTTGGTTCAGAAGTGCATCTTTTTGAAATTATGCCCCAGATCCTTCCCCAGGAAGACCCCTTCTCTTCTGAAGAACTGGAAAAAAATTTAATAAGGGAAGGAATTAAAATTTATAAAAATACAAAGGTTCTGGGCTGGGAAAAAGGACAGGATGGTCTGATAATAAATTATGAAAAGGATGGCGAAAAGAAAAGTTTGAATATATTCCAGATATTGTCTGCTGTGGGGAGGGTCCCAAACACAGAAGGGCTCCAGATTGAAAGGGCAGGCATAAAAAAAGACCAGAAAGGTTTCATACCAGTTAATGATTTTTATCAAACTGAAAATCCATATATCTATGCCATTGGAGATGTAATTCCAACTCCAATGCTTGCCCATCTGTCATCCCATGAAGGAATTGTGGCAGTGGAAAAAATCGCAGGGGAAGAAGTGGAAGAATTGGAATATCACCTGGTCCCATCCTGCACCTATTCAATTCCAGAACTGGCTTCTGTGGGCTATAAATTAAAAGATTTGGAAGAGCAGGGAAGGAATTATAGGATTGGAAGCTTCCCCTTTACAGCAAATTCAAAGGCATCAGCAATGGCTGAAAATAAGGGGAAGGTCTTCTTTTTCAGAGATGAAAAAACTGATGAGATTTTAAGGGTTTCCATAGTAGGTCCAAATGCCACAGAACTTATCACCGAGGCAACGGTTTCAATTTTTTCTAACCTGACAGCCAAGGATTTTTCAAAGATAATCCATCCCCATCCCACCCTCTCTGAAGCATTGCAGGAAGCAAACCTGGATTCCTTAGGAAGGGTAATCCATCTTTAATATTTAAAGATTTTTGTGATATAATTTTAGGATTTTAATTTCGGAGGTTTAAAAATGAGTATATCAATGGAAGATGTAAAAAAATTAAGAGAAAAGACAGGTGCAGGAATTGTGGACTGCAAAAAAGCCCTGGAAGAGGCAAAAGGAAATATGGAAGAAGCCATTGACCTTTTGAGAAAAAAGGGGCTTGCCCAGGCACAAAAAAAGTCCTCCAGGACCACCAAAGAAGGGGTTATTGGATATTATATTCATCATAATAACAAACTGGCATCCCTGGTAGAATTAAGGTGTGAAACAGATTTTGTGGCAAAGACAGATGACTTTAAAAAACTTGCTGAGGAACTTTCCATGCAGGTAGCTGCCACTGGTCCTAAATTTGTAAAAATTGAAGATGTACCAGAAGAGGTTATAAATAAGGAAAAGGAAATCATAAGAGAACAGCTCAAGAATGAAAAAAAACCAGAAAATGTAATTGAAAAGATAATTGAAGGTAGAATCCAAAAATTTTATGAAGAAGCAGTCCTTTTAGAGCAACCCTTTATAAGGGATGATAAAAAGAAGGTAAAGGAACTTATTGCAGAAGTTACCCTAAAGACAGGAGAAAATATTCAAGTTGCAAGGTTTGTAAGGCTACAACTTGGTGAAGAATAATGCCAGGCAAAAAACCAAAATATAAAAGAATTCTACTCAAGGTCTCTGGAGAGGCATTTTCCTACCCCTCCAAGACAGGGCTTTGCACTGATTCCATAAATTTTCTTTCAAAGGAAATAAAATCAATACATCAATTAAAAATTCAAATTGGAATTGTGGTGGGAGGTGGAAATATAATAAGGGGGCTTACTGCTTCCAAGGAAGGGCTGGACAGGGCAACAGGTGATTATATGGGAATGCTTGCCACTTCCATAAATGCTTTAGCACTTATGGATTCCCTGGAAAAATTGGGCATAGAGACAAGGGTTATGACTGCCATTGAGATAAGGGCAATTGCAGAACCCTTTATAAGAAGAAGGGCTATAAGACACCTTGAAAAGGGAAGAATTGTGATTTTTGCTGCAGGGACCGGAAACCCTTACTTTACCACTGACTCTGCTGCTGCTCTGAGGGCTTCAGAGGTTAATGCAGAGGTTATACTTAAAGCAACAAAAGTAGATGGGGTTTATGATAAGGATCCCAAGGAATTTGAAGATGCAAAGAAATTTTCTTCAGTTACATATCAGCTTGCCCTGGAAAAGGGCTTAAAAATAATGGATGCTGCAGCCCTTTCCCTTTGTTCAGAAAATAATATCCCCATAATTGTCTTTGATTTTTTCAAAGAAGGGAACTTAAAAAAAGTCATCTTAGGGGAAGACATAGGAACAATTGTAAGGAGGTGAAATTATGATTGAGGATATAAAAAAAGAAATTCAAAAGAGGATGGAAGGAGCCATAAACCACTTTCAAGAAGAACTTAAAGCTCTAAGGACTGGGAGGGCAACTCCAGCAATTTTAGAATCAGTGAAGGTTCCATATTATGGTACCCCAACCCCTGTAAATCAGGTAGCAAATATTATGGTACCAGATCCAACCCTTCTCATAGTTCAGCCCTGGGATCCATCCCTTCTTTTAGAAATTGAAAAGGCAATAAGGAAAGCAGACCTGGGTTTGAATCCTATAAACGATGGAAAGACATTAAAAATCCCAATCCCCCCCCTTACAGAAGAAAGGAGAAGAGAACTTTCCAAAAAGGCAAAGGAGATGTCTGAGGCAGCCAAAAATGCCATAAGAAATATAAGAAGGGATGGAAATGAACAGGTAAAAAAGGCAGAAAAGGATAAAAAAATTTCAGAGGATGAAAGGGATAAG
>JBBFMJ010000179.1:0-4457 GCA_037478515.1 Thermoanaerobaculia bacterium | reverse complement strand
ATGGAAGGTATAAGGTTTAAAGGTAAAGTTAAAACTCCAAAGAAAGTGAATATAAAAATGTACGCCAGCCAGATATAAAAAATAAACAGGATAATGGATGGAATTGACACAAAGCCATTCCTTTCCATAACTCTGGCAAGAAAAGGCATAAGAATTAAAATAATGGAAAAGAGAATGTAAAGAGTTTTTCCAAAATTTGAAAAGGGTAAAAGAATTTTTAACTTCAAATAGAAGAAATAATGAAAAAATCCTAAAAATAAAAAGTATAAAAATAAAAAGATACTCATTTTAAAATTATAACAAATTGGCACCAAAAAAATTTCAAAAATAAACAGAAAAAGGGGCAAAATCGTAAAAGTTATGATGAAAACGAGATCGCCACCTTAAACTTTTAAAAACCCTAAGTAATAAAATAAATTAAAGGAGGAAACTATTATGAATTATAAACTATTTGTTTTAACTTTGCTTTTATCCCTGACCCTTATATCGGGTCAATGGTATGTGCCAGTGGTGGCAAAGGCAACTGGTGGTTATGGAAGCCAGTGGCAGACCTCCCTGGCAATTTATAATGCCGGGCATAAGGATATTACCCTTCAATTTTCCTTTATACCCACTGAAAATAATGGAAATGTTGCCCAGAAGGAAATTTTTATAAAAAGTGGCGAGTCAATTTACTTTGATGATTTTCTTTCAGAATTTCCCGTTTTTGGGAGTGGTGCTTTGAAAATCTCTGGTCCTGACTGGGCTTTTTCTAATTTGGGCTTCAATGTAAAGGTCTACAATTTATCAGAAAATGGAAGGTTCGGGCAGGCAATTCCAGTCCTTCAAGAAAACAGAATTCTTTCTTCTCCACTGGAATATTTCCTGCTTCTTCCTGAAAGTGAAAATGAAAGATTTAATTTTGGGGTTTTATCCCTGGAAAATTCTTCCATTAAATTTCAGTTGCTGGACCAAAGTGGAAATGTGGTTTCAGAAGTCAGCAAAAGTTATGGACCATCCTATCACATTCAATACAATCAGGGATACAAAAATTTCTTTGGGACAGAAGAAACAGGAAAAATTATTAAGGCAGTTTTGATCCAAGGAAAGGTTATACTTTACGGTTCCCATGTGGATAATGGAACAAACGATGGTGCTTTTTTCCTTGCGGAAAACTTAAAATCCAATGAAGCCCCGTATCTGGAAGGAGTGGATTCTGGCTCCAATGGGACCCTGGATTTAAAGGATGAGAATAAAGATAATATTCTGGATAGCCCAGTAGTATTTTCTGAAAATTATCCCTTTGATTATGTATTTACCATAAAGGCAAAAGACCCTGAAGGAGATCCAGTGAGCATAAATTTATTAAATGCCCCAAGAGGAATGGTACTTCTTTCTTCGGTTGAAGGGAAGGTCTATTATGACCCGGACAAGGGAGATGTAAATAAAACAATAAACCTGGAGGTGGAATTAAGTGATGGTTTGAGCAAGAGCATCTCCATAATTCCCCTCCAGGTCAATCCCTAAAATTTACCTTAAAAGGTGCCTCTCAAATCTGAGAGGCACCTTTTTCCTTCCAGTATTTTAATATTTCTTCCTTAAAGATTTCAAGTGCCTTATCTTTTTTTATTTTCAAAAATACCTTGCCTTTTTTAAAAATCAGAGCAAAATTTTTTGAAAAAGCAATTCCAATATCTGCAAGGCGTGCTTCCCCTGGGCCATTTACCTCACAACCCATAACTGCCACAGTTAAATCTATTTTATTGTTTAAAAGAAACCTTTCTATTTCCTTTGCTACTTTTTGAAGATCTGTTGTATTTCTTCCACATGTAGGACAGGAGATTATCTCTGGCTCTCCACTTCTTAGTTTAAGGGCTTTTAGGATTTCAATTCCCACCTTTACTTCTTTTACAGGGGAGTCAGTAAGGGAAACCCTTATAGTATCTCCAATGCCTTCATACAGCAGTATTCCTATTCCGATGGAAGATTTGATTGTTCCCGATAAAAAGGTTCCTGCTTCTGTAATTCCTAAATGTAGAGGATAGTCCTTTAAGCGAGAGATTATTCTGTATGCTTCCACAGTGCTGAAGACATCGCTTGTCTTCAAAGAAACTTTTATATCAAAAAAATCAAGGTTTTCCAGAATTTTTATATGATTTAAAGCAGCTTCCACAAGGGCTTCAGGGGTGGGTCCTCCAAAGCTTTTTAAAATTTCCTTTGGAAGGGAACCACCATTTACACCTATCCTAATGGGAACACTTTTTTCTTTTGCAATTGAAACAATTTCTTTTATTTTATTTTTATTTTCAATATTTCCAGGATTTAATCTCAAGCCCTGAACCCCTGCCTTTAATGAAAGAATAGCAAGCTTTGGATTAAAATGTATGTCTGCAACAATTGGAAGGGGTGAATTTTTAACTATCTCTTTTAAAGAATTTGCTGCCTCTTCTGTGGGTACCGCAATCCTTACAATATCACACCCTGCCTTTTTTAAGGAAAAAATTTGCTTTAAAGTCCCTTTTATATCCTCTGTCCTGGTCTTGGTCATAGATTGAACGGAGACGGGGGAGCCACCACCAACAGGAACTTCACCAATAAATATTTTTCTTGTCTTTCTTCTCATAAATTTTTTAAAAGGTCAGAGACCAGCACAATTGCCATAAGGGAAAGCAGAAGAGTAAAACCAAACTGGAGGATTCTATACTTTACTTTTATACTTATGTTTCTTCTTATAATTATTTCAATAAGGAGAATAAAAAGATGCCCCCCATCCAGAGCTGGGATTGGGAGCAGGTTAAAGATTGCCAGTTGAAGGGAAATTATTCCCATAATATTTAAAAAATAGGAAAGCCCTGACCTCATTGCTTCGCCTGAAAATTTTGCCATATCAATGGGGCCTGAAATCTGGGCAATTTCTCCCCTTCCTGCAAGGAAGTTCTTTAAAACCTTAAAGGCAAGGGTGGCATTTTCAAAGCAGCTTTTTATAGATTCTCTTAAAGCAGGAAGGAGAGGATATTTTTTTAAAACTGTTTCATCTGGCATACTTTGAAGATAAATTCCCAGTTTTCCTTTCCCTTCCACCTTCCTGGGGACTGCCTTTATTTCAATTTCTTTTTCTCCTCTTTTAATTTTCAAGATTAATTCTTTTTCTGGATTTTCAGAGACATAGTTTATGAGTTCATAGGCATTGTGAATTTTTATCCCATCCACTTCTTCAATTACATCTTTGGGCATTATACCTGCTTTCAGAGCAGGGCTTCCCTCTTCAGTTTTTATTACAATAGGTTTAAATTCTGGATAAATTCCCAGGGAACCAATTTTATATTTTCCTTTCTTTTCAAGCAAAACTTCCTCTTCTTTTATTTCCCCATCCCTTTGAAATTTAATTTTAACCTTTTTTTCTCCTGATAGAGCTTCAATGGTTTTGAAGTCCTCCCAGTCCTTTATTTTTTTTCCATCTATTTCAAGAATCCTGTCTCCAGCTTTAATCCCCAAATGGGAGGCAGGACTTTCTTTTTCCACATATCCCACGACCACGGGATCCTTTAAAAAGGAAGGGATTTCAATTCCAATCATAAAGGAAATGGTGAGAATTGAAACTGCCAGAAGTATATTTACAAAAGCCCCAGAAAAGAAGATTAAAAATTTTTGAAATTTTGTCCCCCTGTCTTCGGGGGCTTCCTTTGAAAAAAGCATACTTTCATCAATCCCCAATCCCTTTATCTTTACGAATCCCCCAAAGGGAATTGCAGAAATTCTATATTCCGTTTCCTTTCTTCTGAAGGAAAGCAGTTTTGGACCAAACCCTATGGAAAAAATTTCCACGGGAAATTTAAAAATCTTTGCTGCCAGGAAGTGTCCACCTTCATGAAAGGTGACCAGAATTCCAACAAGTATTAAGAAACCCAGTATATTTGTAATTATATTCATCTGCTCCTCTTTTTTATGATATCTTCTATTTTTAATTTTAATTCCTTTTCCGCTTCAATTATTTCATAAATGGATTTTAACTCAAAGTTTGTAAGTTTTTCCAGGGACTCTTCCACAATTTTGGGTATATCCAGAAATCCAATTTTTCCTTCCATAAAGGAATAGACAGCCATTTCATTAGATAAGGAATAGACCATAGGGTATCCCTTTTTTTCCTTCAAAGAAAGGTATGCCAATTTAAGCATTGGAAATTTTTCCCTATCCACTGGGAAGAAATTTAAATTTAAATTTAATAAATTTAGGGGTTTAAAAGGCGAATTCAATCTTTCTGGAAAGGATAGGGCATATTGAATGGGAAATTTCATATCATTGGGACACATCTGGGATATTATAAAGCCATCCCTGTACTCTACCATAGAATGGACTATGGACTGGGGATGGATAACCACATCAATTTTTTCCCCTTCAAAGCCAAATAAAAAATGGGCTTCAATCACTTCAAGCCCCTTATTTGCCAGGGTTGCTGAATCAATGGTAATTTTTTTTCC
>JBBFMJ010000178.1:0-4484 GCA_037478515.1 Thermoanaerobaculia bacterium | reverse complement strand
CCAAGCCATATTTCAAAGATACCATCTCCATTTATATCCTTGCATTCTTTTATGGAAGGCGAAAAAGGACCAAAAGACCATCCCTCTTCTGTTTTTATGGTATATTCCATAACTTTTTCATATTTCCCCTTTTCATCTAAAATATTATAAAAGCTTAAAAATGCTTCCAGAGAATATTCTTCGGGAATATAGGTTAATATCAAATTAAATTTAACATTTTTCAAAACATTCCCTTGCCACCAGCTTATTCTATTAAGTTTATTACATTCAGGCAATTCTTTTTTTATAATATTTTGGATAATTTTTTCCTTTTTATTTTTTTCCTCAGTAAAAGAATTTAAAGCAAAAAGCAAAATTAAAACTATTTTAAAAAATTTATTCATCGGTGTTTTCTCCTTCCTCTAATTTTTCTGATTCCTCAATTAGTTTTTTTGCCTCCTCTACATATTCTTCTGGAACCTTTATCTCCACCTTTCCAAGCCCATCTGCAGTAAGTCCATAGACCACAGCAGCAGAATCATAGGTGAGGAGCACTGGTATCCCTTCTGCTTCCAGTTTTCCTTTAATAATCTGTGCTTCAAAATAGTCAGTGGTAAAAATTTTTACAAGTTTATCCATTTTTCTTTTTCTCCATATCCTTTATTTTTAAATAAATAAGAATTGCAAGAATTATGGCAAGAATGGAAAATAATCCAAGCCCCTTCCTTCTTGAAGAAAGTTCTTTGAAGGCATTTTCTATCACTTTTTTTTCTTTTAAAAGGACTTCAAAACCCTCCTTTAATGTCTCATCAAATTTTTCCTTTGTGAAGGTATGGATTAGGGTCCTTGCCTTTACAAGTTTTGCCCTTGCCTCCTGAAGGTTTATGAAGGTATCTTCCATAAAAATCCCACCCTGTTCTGCCCTTTTTGCATTTTTTCCATTTTCTTCAAGCAAACCTTCATTTTTTTTCAGTTCATTGTAAAAATACACCATCAAAGTTCCACCCTTGTCTTTTTTTGTATGGCAATTGAGACAGAGCCCCTTTTCTGGGTTTAAAAGTTCATCACTGGTTTTTAAAACTTTGTGGTTTGAATGGCATTCTTCACAATATTTAAAATTGTTTTCTTCCCAGGGTTTTTTGTGGGGGCTTCCCTCAAACATCTCCTGATTTAAGATATGGCAGTTTCCACATACAAATCTAATGGATGAAACCCCAGGGGGAATTGCTCCATGGCTTCCATGACAGTCATCACAGGTGGGGGCAGAGAGTTCATTTTTATATGAAATTAAATCATAGTGAACACTCTTTTTATATTCCTCCACCTCATCTCCAGAGATTCCATATTTTTTCATCAATGTTTTATCTGAATGACATTTTGAACAGGTCTGGACAACTTTTGATGGATAAACTTCCGATAGGGGATTATCAACTTTTAAGATTTTATGATAATTATGGCAATCAGTACAGGTGGCTACATTTTCATCATTTTTTGAAAAAAGGGAAATTCCATGTTTTGAAGTTTTATAAGAATCCAGCTGGTCTGTTGGGAGATTGGGATTAAATCGTGCAATTGTATTTTTATCCTTATGACAGTTTCCACAGAGAAGGGCTATTTCTTTTTTTGAAAACCTTATTTTAATATTTAAATGTGCCTTTTCCTTTTTGTTTTCCTCTGGATTTCCATTATGGCAGGTGTAGCAATCCACTCCCACATTAAAATGGGCACTTTCAGCCCAATCCTTATAATTTAAATCATTTTTATGGCATTCAATACATTGATTTGAAAAGACAGGAACAGAAATTAAAATTAAAATATAGAAAATTTTTCTCATTTTTTTCCTCCTAATCCAGCCAGGCATAAATTGTCATTATTAATATAAAAATCAGAGCAACCAGTCCAAAAATTTTAAACTGTGGGTCCTTTTCCTCTTTTTCTGCCCTTTTATCTAAAAAGGGCACAAGGAAAACCAGAAGCCCTCCAATGGAAAATAAAATTATTCCAATCAGTTCACCTTCAAAGCCAATTATATGAGCAGGGAGAAGTTTTAGTGCCTGAAACATAAAAAGGAAATACCACTCTGGTTTTATTCCTGCTGGAGCAGGGGAGAAGGGGTCTGCTTTTTCACCTAATTCCCAGGGAAATAGGGAAGCAAGCCCTGCAAGAACTGCAAGACATATTATCCATACAAGTAAATCCCTTAAAAGAAAATTTGGGAAAAATTTCATTGTACCTTTAATTTTTTCACCAATGGGTGAGCTCATACCCTGAATTTGAATAAAATAAAGGTGAATAGCCAGAAGCCCGAGGGTTATGAGGGGCAGGACTGTTACATGGATGCCAAAAAATCTTGTAAGGGTTGCACCAGTTACATCTTCTCCACCCCTTGCCACAGCCCCAAGCCAGGTGCCAATTAAGGGAATTTTGTTTAACATATCAGTTCCAACTCTGGTGGCAAAAAAGGCAAGTTTATTCCAGGGAAGGAGGTATCCTGTAAAGCCAAAGGCAAGGGAAAGGGAGAGGAGTATAAAACCCGTTGCCCAGGTCAGTTCTCTTGGTTTTCTGTATGCCTTTAAAAAATAAGTGGAAAACATATGTATAAAAATACATAAAATCATAAGGTTTGCAGACCAGGAATGGATAGAACGGATAAGCCAGCCATAAGGGACTTTTGTCATAATGTATTTTACACTTTCGTACGCCTTATCTGCTGTCCCCTGGTAATAGATTAACAAAAATATTCCAGAAAATATCTGTACAATGAAGAAGAAGAGTGCCATCCCACCAAAAAAATAAAAAAAGGAAAACCTGTGTACTGGGACTTCCTTCTCTTTGAATATATGTAAAATTGAATCCAAATCATATCTTTCCTTGAGCCACTCAAATATTTTCATCCCTTCCTCCTCACAAATATCTCATCATCCTTTAAAAAGACCTCAAACTCTTCCAGTGGCTTTGGAGGGGGACCTGAAATGTTTCTACCCTGAAGGTCATATTTTCCATTATGGCAGGCGCACCAGATTATCTGGGCATCTTCTTTATACTGTACAATGCAATTTAAATGCGTGCAGGTGGCAGAAAATGCTTTGTATTCATTATTTTGGGTTAAAATCAAAATCCCTGGCTTTGCTCCAAATTTAAAGATTTTTGCACTGTTTGGCTTTAAGTCCCCAACTTTCCCTGCCGAGACAGAGGAAAGGGATGCCTCCTGCCCTTTTGGAGGAGAGATGAATTTAATAAGGGGATATAAAACTGTTGCCAGGATACCTGTTCCTGTGAGGGACATTAAAAAGTTCAACAAATCTCTTCTTGTCATTTTCATAAGACCTCCCAGTATTTTGCCCCTTTTCTGGTACCTTCTATTTTAATTTATTTATTAATGCTCTTTGAACTTCCTTCGGGATAAGGGATGAGACATCCCCACCAAATTTTACCACTTCCTTTACCAGTTTTGAAGAAAGGTAAGTATATTCTTCCTTAGGAACCATAAAAAAGGTCTCAATTTCAGGGTTTAAATGGTGGTTCATAAGCGCCATTTGAAATTCATATTCAAAATCAGAGACAGCCCTGAGGCCTCTTAAAATAACCCTTGCCCTTTTTAACTTCATAAAATCCACCAGAAGCCCTGAAAAGGTCTCCACTTTTAAATTTTTATGTTTTATGGATTTTTTTATCAGCCTTACCCTTTCTTCTATGCTAAAAAGATAACTTTTTTCCTCATTTATTAAAATGGCAACAATAATTTCATCAAAAATTTTCAAGCCCCTTTTTATTATATCTATATGTCCATTGTGGATTGGGTCAAAGGAGCCAGCATACACTGCAATTTTTTTATCCATAAATTCTCCTAAAAATCATTTCAAAAAGTATAACATAAAATTAAAAAAGAATAAATTTTAGTAAATTATGATTGAAATTATCTCCTTTTCTTCTGGCTTAAATTTAAAACTCATCCCCAGCTGCTCCACAATCGCATAAAAATAACCTTCAACTGTATCAATATGGTCAATCTTGTAATTTCCCTTTAAATCTGAAAGAGAAGAGCCCAGAGATATTCCCTCTTTTGTTTTATAATTTTTATCATAAACGGTGATTCTGGAAACTATCCATTTTCCTTCAAATTTATCAATTTCTAACACAAGAGAAAGTTTTTTTTCCCTGTCATAAATTTCAAAAGCAGGGCTGAAAAAACCTTCCAGATTTAAATTTACCAGTTTTATTAAATTTTTATCCAAAATTTTAAGCAAAGAGTCCACTTCCATCCCGATTTCTATATTTCCTGCCTTTTTATTTGACAGAAGATAATCCCTTTTAATTTCTCCTGAATAGAGAAACAGACCAAAAAAAATAAAAATAAAAAATTTTTTCATATATGGTATTATAACATTTGAAAGATTATTTTAAAGGAGATTTTATGAAAAGAAAAATTTATTTTTTGTTTTTTACACTCATTTTAAGTGTTGGTTTACTTTTTTCTCAATCCAATAAGTCGTGGTTAGATACAG
>JBBFMJ010000177.1:0-4495 GCA_037478515.1 Thermoanaerobaculia bacterium | reverse complement strand
TTCTTCAGCAGCAATAAAGTTTTTCTTTTCCTCTTCAAAAAAACCAATATAAAAAGCTATAAGAGGATACGGTTTAATATAAAAACCTGTCTTTAAAAATTCCTTTGCCTCTTCAAAATTTACTGGCTTCATTAAAAAAGCTCCCTGAATAAAATAGCTTAAAGTCTCTGTATCTGGCTTAATCAATTTAATTCCTTCATATAAATATTTTTTCCCTTCCTCATAATTGCCCCTTTTGAAATAAATTTTTGCAAAAAGTAAAGTGTTCCATAAATTTTTTTTCAGATTGTAACTTTTTAAATTTTCCTCCTCTGCCTTTGTCAGATTTCCTTCCTTGAAGTATTCATTTGCAAGAAGATAAAGGATTTCTGAATTTTCTTTAAATTTTGTTGAACCATCTAAAATTACATCCTTTGCCTTTTTGGAACTGGAATTTAAAAGGATATAAAAAGCTCTTATAAAAAAAGTTGCTCCATCTTCTCCATAATATTTATAAGATATTTTAAGAGAATCCTCCACAACCCTTTCCAGTTCTTCTCTGGTTAAGGGAAAGGGTTTCAAACTAAAATTTGTATTTAAACCTAAGGCATAGGACAGGGAATTAAGGTATTTCTCATCATTTCCATCTATAAAGTAAAGCTTTGCGGCAAGGGGATAGAGTTTTGGATTTGTGGGCTGCAAAATTATTGCTCTTTCAATGGAATTTATTGCTTCATCTATTTTGTTTTCCCTTTCAAGTGCCCTGGCTCTTTCCCCCCAGATTGGAGCATAAAAGGGATGGAATTTTAAAAATTTTATCGTCAGCTCGGGGCTTCCCCTTAAGAATTCAAAACTTTCTTCTGGATAAAATATGGAATAACCCTTCTGTTTTACCCCAATTAATCCAAATAGAAAGAAAAACTGTATAAAAATTGCCATAATTAAAAAAAACAATAAAATATTCTTTAAAAATTTTAAATTTTCCCCTTCCAATTTATGGTTTATATAGAGAAATCCAAGAGAAAGGGAAAAATATCCCATAATAGTAAAATTTTGAAGGGGAAAATCCACAAAGGAATGAAAGAGAACTGAGATTATGCTGAGCAAAATTCCACATCTTAATGTATATTTTTCCCTCAAAAAAACCAAATTTTTCCATAATACTATGCCGGTACTTAAAAATAAAAAGATGGAAAATATTCCAGAGGTGGAGAGAATTTCAATATAATCATTATGAATCTTATCTACAATTATTTCTCTTAAAGCACTTTGATAGATTCCAGAAGAAATGGGGACAGTTCCAAGCCCAGTACCAGAAATAGGATATTTAGAAAAAATTTCAAGTCCCAGTTTGAAAAAGGAGAGACGATTTTCCATACTTCTTTTGACATCTTCTGGAAAAGTTGAAAAAGAAAAATAGAAAATAAATATGAAAATAAAAAGAAATATAAGACCTGCCAGAGGTTTTCTTACTGAAATGCAAATAATAATTGATAAAAATAAAGATAGGATGGGCCCCCAGGACTGGGCATAAATTATACAAAAGATTAAAAATATGCTCCCTAAAAGGAAAAAAAGGGCAGAGCCAGGGGAAGAGTTTTTTTGCTTTAATTTATATAAAAAAAGGGAAAAGCCAATGGGAACTCCAAACATTGCAAAACTTCCAAAGATATTGGCATTGGAAAATAGACCAAAATTCCATTCATTGGGTTTAAAAGGCGGGAAGGGGTATCTTTTTAAATTTGAAAGTTTTAAAATTAAACTATAAAGGGTAAAAGAAAATACGGAAAAAAATAATATCCTGGAAAATTTATAGGTCTTTTCCTTTTGATGTTTGAAAATAAAATAGGAGGCAAAAAAAATAGAAACAGCAGTAATAAAAAAGCTTAAATTCCTCAAAGTCCATAGAGGTGACAGGGAAAGGGAATAAAATCTTTCCAGATTAAAATTGAAAATTATTTTATAAAGTTCTGGTGATAAAAATTTTATAAAAAGGGTGCCCAAAGGAAGAACAGTAAAAAGGCAAAAAAATGCAAAAATAAAAAACAAAATTAAAGGAAGTTTAAAAGATTTACTTATTTTTTCTTTAAATATTAAAAAAAATGCCAGAAGAGAAGTAGAAAAAAATAAAAAAATGTAAAGAAATTTCAAGGAGCCAGAAAAAAGCAAGGGAGAAAGCAATATAAAAATAAATATAAAGGTTTTTAAATATTTCATTTTTTCTATTTTACCTTAAAATAACTTATATTTAAAGCAAATTTGACTTTCGCTTAAATTTCGTTTATAATACAATTATGGGAATAACAAAAAAGGGTAAGGATATACTTCATTTTATTGAAAGTTATCAAAAGAAAAATGGCATTTCTCCTTCTCTGGAAGAAATAAAGAGACATTTTAATTTAAGGGCTGTTTCCACTGTCTTTGGGCACCTCCAGAGGTTAAAAAGGGAAGGTTTTATTGAAAAGGACTGGAACTCAAAAAGGGATATAAAAATTAAAAAACAGGAAAAATTCAAAAGAGTTCCCCTTTTAGGCATCGTCTCTGCTGGCTTTCCCATTGAGGTCTTTGAGGATAAAGAATACCTGGAAATTCCAGATTTTTTAAAATCTGCAGAGGAATGTTTTGTTTTAAGGGTAAAGGGAAATTCTATGATAGATGAGGGAATTCAGGATGGAGATTTTATTGTCCTTAAAAAGAAAGAAAATCCCGAAAACGGAGATCTGGTGGTGGCTCTTCTGGAAGGAGAAGCAATCCTTAAAAAATATTACAGGGAAGGGAAAAGGATAAAATTTGTCCCTGCAAACCCTTCCTTTAAGCCAATTTATGCAAGGGAAGAGGATGTAAAAATACAGGGGATAGTTACTGGATTGATTAGAAAATATTAATTTTATTTAAAATTTTTCTTTGCCTCTTCCCAGAGCTTATCCCACTCTTCAATTTTTAAACTCTTTGGCTCTATACCTTTTTCCTTTAATTTTTTTAAAATAAAGTTAAATCTTTTGAGGAATTTACTGTTTGTACTTTGAAGGGCAGCTTCAGGGTCAATCCTTAAATGTCTGGCAATATTGGCAAGGACAAATAGAATATCTCCAAGTTCCTCCTTTGCCCTTTCTCTTTCTTCTTTCAATGCCTTACAAAATTCACCCACTTCCTCTTTTAATTTTTCTTCAATATCTTCAACCCTCTGCCAGTCAAAGCCCAGCTGCTTTGCTTTATCAGATAACCTGTATGCTTTCAAAAGAGCAGGAAGTGTCGAAGGGGCATCTATTCCATCTTTAGAAGATTTATGTTTCCTTTGCTCCCATCTTTCCAATACCTCTTCCTTTGTTTTAAGCTTTATATCACCAAAAACATGGGGATGTCTATCCACCATCTTTTTATAAACATTTTCAATAACCTCTTCCAATTTAAAATAGCCCCTTTCTTCTGCCAGCTGCGCTTGAAATATTATCTGAAAAAGCAAATCCCCCAGTTCTTCTTTCAGTTTTTCAGGGTCTTTTTCATCAATTGCTTCCAAAACTTCATAGGTCTCTTCCAGGAGAAACGTCTTTAATGTTTCGAAATTTTGTGCTCTATCCCAAGGACACCCCTCCTCAGAACGGAGCTTCTCCATCAACTTCTTTAGTTTTTTTAAATCCATCAATTAGTGCTGATGATTATGGCTTTCCGTCTTTAAATACTTTTCAATTTTTGCCTTCTGGGTCAGTTCAGAAATCCTTTTCTGGATCAATTCTCTCTTTTTGGAATCACTTAAAAAGGACTTTATCCTGTCCTTTACTTCTTCAAATTTTATTTTTTCTTCCTGCTTATGCTCTTTTACCAGAATAATGTGATAGCCATACTGGGTTTCAACAATATCAGAGAGCACCCCAGGTTTTAAAGAAAAGGCAGCATCTTCAAAAGGTTTTACCATCCTCCCCTTCGAGAAGAAACCCAGATCCCCTCCCCTTTCCTTGGAAGGGCAATCAGATTTCTGTTTTGCAACTTCCTCAAAATTTGCTCCATTTTTTAAATCCTTTAAAATCCCTTCTGCCTTCTTTCTGGCTTCCTTTTTTTGTGCTTCTGTACCATTTTCCGGGACTGAAACAAGGATATGGCTTGCCCTGACCTGTTCTGGTTTTATGAAATAGTTGGGATTTTCATCATAGAATTTCTTTGCTTCTTCATCGCTTATGGGCTTTAAATCTTTATAAATACTCTCTTCCAAGTATTTATTTATAACCAGTTCCTTTTCGATGTCCTTTTTTATCTCCTTTTCTGTAGTTTTTTCCCTCTCTAAATAATCTTTGTAGTCCTTTTCTTCCTTAAATCTTTTTCTAAATTCTTCAAATTTTTCATCGAAATCGATCGATAAGGAAGCAAACCATGACAAACGTTCATTCCCCAATCCAGGCTACTCGGATTCCTCTCGCTGTACAACTGTATACGCTGCGTAACCTGAAGCTTGATCCCGACGCGTTGCTCGGTGAGGTTGCTGCAGCGGGTTATGCAGGCGTCGAGCTGGCGGGCGATCTCG
>JBBFMJ010000176.1:3580-4541 GCA_037478515.1 Thermoanaerobaculia bacterium | reverse complement strand
CTTCTTTTTAATATTATAAAAAAAAGGATTAACAAAAAGGATAAGATTACTTTACCAAACTGATTTAAGGTTTT
Source organism: Thermoanaerobaculia bacterium (assembly GCA_037478515.1). Classification (GTDB taxonomy): domain Bacteria; phylum Acidobacteriota; class Thermoanaerobaculia; order UBA2201; family UBA2201; genus JBBFMJ01. The sequence continues at coordinate 4,467 of JBBFMJ010000176.1, read as the reverse complement.
TATAGATTTATTAGAAACCACAGTTCTGAAAGCATGGGCTTGAATAAGGACCCCTGGAGTAAGATGGGAGGAGGATGAAATTGGTGTGAGAAAGGAATCCCAAAGCCCCTCAGAGGTCCCTCCCAGAAAGACAATTTTTTCTTTTAAATTTAAATTATTTCCTTCCAGAACCTTCAGAGCAGAATAAAAAAGGAAGGGTTCCGGGGTTTGATAGAAAATATTTATCTCCGCCGGGATTTTTTTGTTAAAATTCAAAACCCTTGCTGCTTGAACTGAAAAGGAAGGATATTCCATTCCCTTAAATTTTATTCTGGAAGGAATTCTTCTTACTTCCCCATCGCTGTCTATCAAAATATGCAAATGTCCTAAATAAACATTGGGATGAAGCAATTCTTTTGGGGGAAATTTTATGGTAAGGGGTTCTTCCTTGGCCAAAAATATGGGAAGGACAATGGGAATTTCTGATTTTAAAGCATCAATTAAAAATTTGTCATTTTCACTCTTTTCAAAAAAGCCTATATCTATGCATAAAATCTTTGGTTCTTCCTTTAGAATATTTGTTATGAGTTGAGCAATCAATTCCCTTTTCCATGGCCATCTTCCAAGGAATTTTAAAGATTCTTCATCAATTTCCACCACGGCAATTTCATATTTTGAATCATAGGGAAAGGATAAAATCATTAAAATATCATAAATAAAGTTATCAATATTTAAAAAGGGCGAGAAAAGAAATAGGAAGTTACAGAGAATAATTGCAAAAACAGCAAAAATATATTTCATTTCCTGAAAGTGTCAATATCTATTCCATTCCTTTGAGCCATTTCATAAATAGCATTTCTTGTAAGACCGGATATATTTGAAGCATCCTTTACATTTCCTCCTGTGGT
>JBBFMJ010000176.1:0-3570 GCA_037478515.1 Thermoanaerobaculia bacterium | reverse complement strand
GTTTTGAGAAGGGAGGTTAAATATTTTTTTTCAAAATCCCTTTTTGCCTTTTCATAGTTAAAAAATAACTCTTTTGATTCCCTTTTTTCTTCAAGAAGAATATGCTGGGGCTCAATTATCCCATTGGGGGAATTGAAGATTGCTTCTGTAATTTTACCTTTAAGTTCCCTTATATTGCCAGGCCAGTGGTAATGGAGAAGTTTATCCTTTGCAGAGGGAGTTAAAATTAAATTTTCCAGACCTTCATTTTTCCCGATTTCCTTTATAAAATGGTTTGCAAGAGGAATTATGTCTTCTTTTCTTTCCCTTAAGGGTGGAATTTCAATTGAAATTTGGGATATTCTGTAAAATAGATCCTCCCGGAATTTTTTTTCTTCAACTTCCTTCTTCAAATTTTTGTTTGTTGCGGAAATTATCTTTAAATTTATCCTGTATTTTTCTGTGGACCCAATTGGCTGGACAAAAAAATCCTCTAGGAACCTTAAAAGTTTTGCCTGTGAAAAAAGGGAAAGGTCTCCAACCTCATCCAGAAAAAGAGTTCCGCCGTCAGCACTCCTTGCGATACCTGTATAATCCCTTTCTGCACCTGTAAAAGACCCTTTTTTATATCCAAAAAATTCACTTTCAAATAATGTATCTGGAATTGCAGAGAGGTTTAAGGGAACAAAGGGTCCCTTTTTAAATTCTGATAAATTATGCAGAACCTTGGCAAATACCTCTTTGCCAACCCCACTTTCTCCATAAAATAAAACATTTATCTTTGCCTTGGAAAGGCGATATAATCTTTCCAATATTCTTTTAGATTCCTCACTCTCTATTATAATTTCTTTTTTAATTTCCCCAAGGTTTTTTAAAAAACTGTAATCTTCTGTATTTATATATGTCCTAATTTTTTTAAATAGAATTTCTTTGTCCACCGGCTTCAGGATAAAGTCAGAAATCCCTGTTTTTATTGCCTTTACTGCAAGTTCAATATCATTCAGCCCTGTTATAATTAAAAAGGGAATATTTATTCCTTCATTATTTAAAATTGAAAAAACCTCAAGTCCGTTTTTTCCTGGGAGGAGGTAATCTGAAATAATTAAATTAAAATCATTTAGAAGTTCCTTTGATTCCTTTAGAAAAGTTTCTCCGTCAAAATAGTTTTTGCAAAAATATCCTTCTTCCTCTATTATGGTTTTATAATAATTGTTTAAATCAAAATCATCTTCAATTAAAGCAATTTTCTTTCTATCCATGCCTTAATTATAGCATATGTTAAAAAAAGATTACACATTACAAAAAAGATGACATTTTTCAATTAAATTTTTTGGCATGGAAGTTGCAATAAACTTATTAAAGGAGTAATTAATGGATCAAATTACAAAAAATAGTTTTAACATTAAAAGTAGCAAAATAAGAAATATTAACAAGAAGCAAAGTGTTTTGCAAAAAATTGCAGACCTTTCAGATGATATATCCCTGCAATTTGATAAAAATTTTAATCTAATTTTTATAAACAAAAAAGGACTGAAATTATTTGGAAGCAGCTTGAAAAAACTTATTGGCAGGAATGTGCTGGAATTATTTCCAGAGGAAGGGGGAATATTCATTACAAATTTAAAAAGATGTTTGAATTCAGAGGAGACGCTGGTTTTTGAAGTAGAAATCATGGTTGGAAATGAAAAGAGAACTTTTGAGGTAAGATTAGTTTCTTTTAGAGATTTTTTTTCCAGAGAAAAGTCAATTTATGGAGTTTTTAAAGATATTTCTGAAATTAAAATAGCAAAAAAATCAATTGATAAATTTTCAAGCAGGTATCGCTTATTGTTTGAAAAAAATCTTGCAGGGGTTTTTAGGGCATCTTTATCTGGCATTCTGCTTGAATGCAACAATGCTTTTGCAGAAATACTGGGATATTCATCGCCTGGAGAGATAGTGGGAACACCTGTTTTTAAGTTTTATAAAGATATAGAAGATAGAAAAAAACTAATAGATTCCTTAACGGAGCAGGGCTTCCTTAAAAACTATGAGATTTGCCTGAAGAAAAAAGATGGTTCATATGTATGGGTTCTTGAAAATTTAAGTTTAATAGAAGAGTTTGGGCAAAATATGATTGAAGGCACATTAATTGATATTACAGAAAAAAAAATAATTGAAAAACACTTGAGAGAAAGTATAGTTAGGCTTCAAAAAATAACAGATGGAATAATTGAAGCAATGGTTAAAACAATTGAGGTAAAGGACCCCCATACAGCCAGCCATGAAAGAAGGGTTGGAAAAATTGCAAAGGCAATTGCAAAAGAAATGAGTTTGGAAGAGGAAAAAATTGAAATTATTTATCAATCCAGTTTAGTGCATGACATTGGCAAGGTATATGTTCCTCTTGAGATTTTAACAAAGCCTGGTAATCTTACTGAAATTGAGTATAAAATAATCAAACTTCATTCAGATATGGGTTATAAAATACTTGAAAAAATAGATTTTCCATGCCAGATTTCAAAGATAGTACTGCAGCATCACGAGCGCCTTGATGGTTCAGGATATCCTTTTGGATTAAAAAATGATGAAATTTGTTTTGAGGCAAGAGTTCTGGCAGTTGCAGATGTGGTGGAAGCAATGGCTTCTCACAGGCCTTATAGAATAACTCCAGGCCTTGAGTATGCTTTAAAGGAAATTGAAAAATATAGTGGAAAGCTTTTTGACCAAGAAGTTGTGAAAGCAACTTTAAAATTATTTAAAGGAGGTTTTTCAATAGATTGAATTTATTTTCAATTATTGTTTTTTTACTTTATTTTGGGAAATTATATGAAAATTTTGAAAATTCTAATTAAAGATAGCACATTACAAAAAAATGGGAACCTTTTATGGGAAATTTATGGCATAAAAAGTGCATTTAAAAAAGTAATTATGATGTTTTTTTTGGGTATGCTTCCAAAATACTTTTGGATAATGTGGTAAAATTGAAATAAATTATAATTATTAGAGGAGGTATTTATGTTTAAAGAATTTAAAGAGTTTATTCAAAGAGGAAATGTGGTGGATATGGCAGTTGGAATTATCATAGGTGCTGCTTTTGGTGCTATTGTAAACTCTCTGGTTAAGGACATTCTCATGCCACCCATAGGAAAAATATTAGGAGGACTTGACTTTTCAAATCTTTTCATCCCCCTATCAAAGGGTGAATTCAAGACCCTTGCAGAGGCACAGGCAGCTGGTATTCCCACCATAAATTATGGAATTTTTATCAATGTCCTCATAAATTTTCTGATAATTTCCTTTGCCATTTTTCTGATAATAAAGCAGGTAAACAGATTGAAAAAAAAGGAAGAAATCCCATCAGAACCCAGTACAAAGACCTGCCCTGAATGTTTTACAGAAATCCCAGTCAAAGCAAAAAGATGCCCGCACTGCACTTCCATTTTAGGGGATATAAAATAGGGGTGTTTATGAAAAAGTTAATGTTTTTTTTGTTTTTGCTTTTTTGCTTTCTGGTTTATTCCGAAGAGGATTTTTACACAGTTAAGGTTAAAAGGGGAGATTTTTTAATTTCAATAGGAAAAACATACCTTGAAAACCCTTCCCAGTGGA
>JBBFMJ010000175.1:0-4559 GCA_037478515.1 Thermoanaerobaculia bacterium | reverse complement strand
AGGAAGGGAAATACTAAATGCCTTAATTTATTCCTCAAAAAAGAAAGGTTAAAATTTGTTGGGTCCAGCAGGTAGGGAATTTTTTCTTTCTTTAGATATTCCAAAATTTCCTCTTTTTTAAAACAGAGCAAAGGATGAATAAAAATGCCCTCATTTATGGGTTTAATTCCAGAAAGACCCCTAAGGGATGTCCCTTTTAAAAATCTCATCAAGATTGTCTCTGCCTGGTCATCTTTTGTATGGGCAAGTCCAATTTTTTTATATCCATTTTTTTTGGCAATTTCCTTCAAACAACTCAAACGCTGTACCCTTAAAAGCTCTTCCGGTGAACCCTCTTCATCCATTTTGATATTTTTTAAAAAGAATTGCCAGTTATAATTTTTTGAAAGGTTTTTTACAAAATTTATTTCTTTTCTTACATCCCTCTGCTTATGATTAATATAAGCAACTCCAATCTTTAATTTGAAAATTTCCTCAATTTCTTTAAATAGAAGAGACATAAAGACACTATCAGCTCCACCAGAAACCCCCAAAAGTACAGAATCTTGTGGCTCTATCAAATTATTTTGCCTGCAAAAATCCAGGAACCTTTCCAGCATAAAGAAATGGCGGTGAAGGGACTCGAACCCCTAACCTAGCGGATATGAGCCGCGTGCTCTGCCACTTGAGCTACACCGCCTTTTTTTAATATTATAACATACTTCATCCAAGATTATTTGATCAAAAATATTATTTTAGAAGAATTCAGAGAATTTATAAGAGTTTTGCTTTATAAATTTTTTCCCTTAATGCTAAATGCTTAATGTTTTCTGCTGTAGTGGCTCATTCCAGAGCATACATTTTGGCATTAAATTCCTTTGCCAGTTCGTTGTCAATTCTATCGGCTATTCTTGATAAATTATTTATAATATATTCAACCTCTTCAGGGTCAAGCCCTGTCAGAGGCCTTTCTTCAACCAGAAATATTAAATCACCATTTAAGCCCAGAGCACAATTTATAAAGTAATAATTATATTCAAGACACCTTTTTAAAAATTCCACCTGCCGCTTTTTTGGAAGATAAAGAAGAGGAGAGATAATTCTCAAAGTATTTATATATTTATTTTCATTTAAGAAAATATAAACAATTGCACTTCCCCTTTTAACTGCCCATCCGTGTACATCAGGGTTGTCTATTTTTGCTTCCTCTGGCTTCAGCCCCAGCCCCTTGAAGACCTTATCAATTATCTTTTCTGCTTCTTCTATGGTTCTTAAATTTGTAACCTTTCTGACTCCTTTGAATACCATATTTACCTCCTGCTTCTAAAGGCGCAAGCTAAAGCTTGCTGCTACATTTACCCTTAAACTCATAACCTTTCTTATTTCCTTAAATAACATAAAACCTTCTCGAATATAATTATACTACAAATGTTATTAAATTTTCCCACTTAAACTTTTCTTAATAAAAGATTTAGGATAGAGTATAGCAGGCTGCATTATGGGACTTGAAAAAACCCTCCTTAATCCCCTTTTTTAAATTTTTTTAGAAGTCTCCCTTTTTCAAGGGAATATATAGAGGGATTTGATCTTCCTTTTGCCTTGAAAATATAATTGTCTTAATTTAGTAATTAAAGGGGCTTTTCCTGAGCCAGGCAAAAATTTGAAAAAAAGCCAAAAGGATTGACTTTGGAATACATAAATTAAAGGCAACCCAGATTACTTTCTATCTATGTAGCTTTCCCCAATTAAATAAAGAGAAAAGATTGTAAGGGACAGGAAAAGGCCGGGGAAAAAGGAAATCCACCAGGCATCAAATAAAACATCCTTTCCATCAGAGATTATGTTTCCCCAGGAAGGGTCAGGGGGCTGAACTCCAAGCCCTAAAAAACTTAAGGATGCTTCTGCAAGTATAAGCCCTGCAATTCTTAAGGTTGAGTCCACAAGCAAAATACCCTTTAAATGGGGCAAAATGTGCCTGAAAATTATCCTTAAATTTGAAGCACCCATTGCCTTTGCAGATAGAACAAAATCCCTTTCCTTTAAAGATAATACCTGCCCTCGTACCAGTCGAGAGACCTCCATCCAGCTAAAAATTGCAAGGATAAAGACAATTCCAAAAAAAGAGAGTTTCCTTTCCATTACTGCTGCAAGGGTTATAAGCAAAAAAAGTCGTGGGAAGGCAAGGAGAGCGTCCACAAAACGCATCAAAATTATGTCAACTGCTTTCCCAAAATACCCAGAAGTTATACCAATAGAAGTGCCTAAAAATATAGTTATAATCAGAGAAAAAATTCCAATTTGCAGGGATATCCTTCCACCATATAAAACCCTTGAAAATACGCATCTTCCAAAACCATCTGTTCCAAAGGGAAAAATTACTTTTTTTAACCCCTCTTTTTTTTCAAGAAAGACATCACCCCCTTTTTCATCTTCCCAGACCACTGAAAAGGGCTTTAAATTTGCACAAATTGAGGGATTGAATTGTCTATTTGGTGGATTTTTTGAAATAAATGGGGCAAAAACTGAAAGAATAACCAGAAGAGAGAAAAACCCAATTCCAAAGATAGAGCTAAAGTTTTTCATACCTTATCCTGGGATCTACAATAAAATATAGTATATCAGCCAGAAGATTTCCTAAAAGAACCATTAAAGAGGATAAAATTGAAGCACCAATTATTAAAGGATAATCCCTTGAAAGGATTGCACCGTAAGTCAGACGCCCCATTCCAGGCCAGGAAAAAATGACTTCTGTAAGGAGTGCCCCAGATACAAGAAAAGGAAAAGACAAGCCAAATAGTGTTATTATGGGAATTAAAGAATTTTTTAAGGCATATTTAAAATAGATTTCCCTCTTTTTTATCCCAAGAAGTTTATGGTTTAAGATAAAGGGCTCTTTCAGTACATCTTCATAAGTCTTAAAAACAAATCTGGAAGTAGCAAAGAGTGAAGAAAAGCCCAGTGCAAATCCTGGCAGAATTAGATGTTTTAAAATGTTTAAGATATTTCCTTCCTGCCCTATATCATACATATGTGAAGGTGGAAGGATTTTAAGTTTATAGGAAAAGATAAAAATCAATACAAGCCCAAGCCAGAAGGAAGGGGTTGCATAAATCAAGAGTGAAAAGAAATGGTAAATTAGGCGAATAATTTTTTTCTTTGTCAGGGCAATAAGAATTCCCAGAGATATCCCAAAAAAGTATTCAATAAACAACGCAAATCCACTCAATATTAAGGTATTTGGAAGGGTATCAAATAAGACCTTTATAACACTCTGATGGTAGGAAAAGGAATAGCCAAGATTTCCTTTAAGGGCTTCTTTAATGAAAAGGAAGTATCTTAAGATTAGGGGCTTATCCAGTCCATATGCTTTCTTCAATTGGTCATAGACATTTGAGGGGACATCAGGGTTTAAATAAAGTCGTGTGGGGTCACCTGGGGCTAAATTTACTATAAAAAAAGTGGCACTTATAATTAAAAATAAAAGAAGAACCGTTAGAAATAACCTTTTAAATAAATAATTCCTCAATCAACTTTCCATTCAAAAAGATTGTAAAAGGAGGAGAGCACATTCATTTTATAATTTTGAACTCTTCTGTTTATCCCGTTTATCTTCATATTTTCATAAATAAAGGTATAGGGCTGGTCTTCATAAATCAGCTCCTGAATCTTATCAATATATTTCTTTTGCTCTCCAATATCTGAAATATTTTCCAGTTCTTCAATTAATTTATCCACTTCTGGATTTGAATAGCCAATAATGTTATATCCGCCCTCTGTATGCCAGATTTCCTTGAAATCAATCTTTGTGGCAACCCTCCATCCCTGAAGACAGGCATCGTAGTTCTTTGACATCAAACTTTTAAGCATAGTATTCCATTCCAGAAATTTTAAATTTACCTTTATGCCAAGTTTTGAAAGATGGTTTTGAATTAAAATGCAGGTCTGCTCCCTTATGGCATTTCCTTTATTTGTAATAAGTTCAAATTCAAAGGGTTTTCCCTTATATTCTAAAACACCATCCCCGTTTGTATCCTTTAAGCCCTCATTTTTTAAAATTTCCTTTGCCTTTTCTGGGTCATAACTCAATGGCACTAAATTTTTATTAAAAGCCCAGAGGGATGAATGGATAGGACCTATTGATTGTTTTGCATAACCATGCCACACCACATTTATAATTTCCTGCGTATTTACTGCCATTGAGAGTGCTTTTCTTATATTTTTATTTGAAAAAAGTGGATTTTTTAAATTCCATCCAATATAGACATACTGCCTGTCGGGATAGGTCACCAGGGCTAAATTTGGGTCCTTTTTTACCTTTTCCACATCCTTTGGAGGAATGAGCTCCATCATATCAACAGCATAACTTAAAAACTGCGTGAGCAAACTGCTCTGGTCAGGGACAATTCTGAAAACCACCTGTTCTACCAGTGGATAACCTTTCTTATAAAATTGAGGATTTTTTTCAAGATAAATTGCTTCCTGCTTCCTCCACTCCTTCAAAATAAAAGGTCCTGAATAAACCCTTATCTTAGAAAAATCATAGTTTCTCCATTCCTTATAAGGGATTTTTCCAAACTCCT
>JBBFMJ010000174.1:0-4586 GCA_037478515.1 Thermoanaerobaculia bacterium | reverse complement strand
ATTATTTCAATTATGTTTCCGGAATTATCCCTTATTACATAGGTTCCACCCAGGCCTGAGTATCCATAGGAAAGGATAAAGTTTAAATTGGGAAGCAGGTTATTTTTGGCTTCTTTGAGCGAAAATTCTGCCATTTCCCTTTGCCATTTTAAAGAGATAACTTCTTTTCTTTTATTTAAGGCAGTTTCATAAGAGTCCTCGGATACTTCTATTTCTTCCACTTCTGGCTCCTCAGCAGTGGTGATTATATCATTCCATTTATCTTTTTCCAGGTGCAGGAGCTGCCTTAATCTATCCTGGGCAAGCTCATATAAACTTTTTGCCTGAATTATTGCTTCTTCCCTTGTGGCAACCCCTACCTGTGCAGTATAAATATTTAAAGGTGCCTCAAGCCCCACATCTATTCTTTTCTGGGTTATGGATAAAAATTCCTTTGCCAGATTGAGTGCTTCCTCTTTTACCTTTAAATCATTATAAAAATAGTATAAATCCCAGTATGCCTCTTCCACTTCCTTTACCTTTGATTCTATCTTATTTATAAAGGTAGAAAGATTTGTATTGAAATTATAAATTGCCTTAATTTCATTCTTTTTTGCCATCTGGAGACCAAAATTTTTAAGGAGGGGCTGGCTTACCGATAAAGTAAATCCAGAATTATAGCTTGGGTTTACATAATAAAATAAGGAATTTGTTTCAGATCGGCTATTTGTCCAGTCCACGGAAAGGGTTCCGCCTGTTGGAAGGAACTGGGATAGATTTAAATTAAAATTCCTTCTTTTGCTTTCATAAATTTCAGCCCCTTGAAGCTGCCAGGCAGAGGGAGATTTTGTGGAAGAGATCTGGGCATCTGCTGAAAGGAAGGGGTCAAATACCCCTTTTGAGGCACGGATATTGTTTTCAAAGGAATTTAAGGTGATTTTTTCAATTTTTATTTGAAGGTTATTTTCCAGGGCAATTCTGATTGCCTCTTCCAGGGTCAATTCCTTTGAAAATACAAAGACAGAAAAAAGTATAATCAAACATAAGAAAAAATATTTTTTCATAGCTAAAATAATACGATTTTAGAGCAAAAAAGTTTACAAAATTCTAATTACAATTTCCAATAACCTGTGGAAAGCAAGCAGCAGTTGGTGAGGGCCTTTCTATATTTGAGGAATCCCTTCCATAAGAGCCCTCTATACCTTCCCTTTGAGGAACAATCACAAAAAAGTAATTTCCGCTTCCCTGAGGAATTATGGCACTTGTCTCCCCTTTGGTGGAACATATAACTGGCTCATAATTATATCCAGTAAAGGGGAGGTTTCCGCGGTAAATTCCATAATCCTGAACCTGACAACTTCCAATTGGAGGACTCCAGTTTAAAATCAAACTGGAACCAGATTTTTTAATTGTCATGGGTTTACCATTATGCCTAAATCCATCTGGAACACTCCCCGTCCCTTCACCAATTCCTTGAGAACAATGCCTTATTTCAATCAAAACATCATCTATATACCATCCTTCTTTTGTATATTCTCCATCTGTTCCATATCTGAATCTCAATTTTATATTATTGCCCTGATAAGGTGAAAGGTCCGCTGTATATTCTTTGAAGAAGTTCTGGCTTCCAGAAAAGCAGTTTATATTCCTTCCAATGCAGGAATAAGTGCTTGAATTTGTTTGGGAAGGATAACCTGAGCTTAAATTTAAAATATACCAGTTTATTCCATCCGTTGAAATATCCACAATTCCTCCATCCCATCCGCTTTCAATGTCAAAATATGTCCAGAAAGAAAGTACAGGAGAGCTTTGGGGCGGTAGATAGACAAAATCTTTCATTGTCAAGAAATCACATCTTGAATTTTCTGCTCCTGAATATACGGAAGAAGTCCCACTTTTTGCCCTCGTATTTGATATCTGCCATAGCCCTTCAACATCCCAATAAGAAAGGTCTGTTTCAAAATTGTCATAAAAAGCCACAGAACTTATGCCGGAAGGAGTTGCGCTTTTTCTTAAAAGATTTTGTTCAATATTCCCGCTGTTGCAGGGACCTGAACCATTTGAAGTTGAATCCTCTGCCCTCACAATATAATAGTAGTTTGTACCAAAGCTTACATCTGTATCTGTGTAATTTGTTGAATTTATACAGGAAGCAATTAAATTTGAAGATGAAGGTATAAAATTTGGGTCTGTGCTTCTGTAAATGTTATATTTAACAACAGGTCCTGATGGACAGGTTGAAATTCCTTCATCCCAGGAAAGTTCTATTTTACAACCTTGATTTGATGGGCTATAAATTGTCTTCAATCCATTAAAAGAAGGTGGGGTCTTGCAATTTGGGGAGCTATTTTGACAGGATGAATAAGACACAATTGAAACATCATCAATCCACCAGCCGGGAAAATGGGTGCATTGGTCTGCCTCATACCCAAATCTTAGAACAATTCTTTGCCCTTTGTATTTAGAAAGGTCTGCTCTGTATTCAACCCAGTCATAATCACTGAACCCAGTGAAAGAAGGAAGGGGCTCATCAGCAAAGCAATAAAGATACCAAGGGTTTGAGTAATTAGAATAATCAATATGTTGATAGGTTGGAAGTATCTCCCAGTTTACTCCATCTGTTGAACCTTGCACAAGTCCAAAATCATATTGCCATTCTGTATTGTATCTGGAATAAAAAATAAGCTCGGAAGTTCTATCTGCTGGAAGGTTTATTGGGTTTATAAGCTCCGCTCTTGCGCAACCCTGGGAATCACATGGTCCAGAGGCAAATTGCTCTGAAGAATTTATAGAATATGTTCCGCTGTTTTGCCTTGAATCTGTTATATGCCAACCTCCTTCCAAATACCAGTTTCCAGAGCCACTTTCAAAGTCGTCACCAAAAAGGACTGAATCAAAAGGACCTGTTGCCGTTCCAGAAACTCTTAAAATATTTTCTTCAAAATTCCCATTATTGCAGGGACCGCCACCTCCAATTCTTGAATCCTCAGCCCTTACAATATAATAAAAAGTTATTCCAGACGCCACATCATAATCAGTGTAAGAGTTTCCACTTATGCAGGTTGCAATCCGGTTCTCAAGCGAAGGCATAAAATCTGGCTCCGTGCTTTTATAGATTGTGTATTTTATATCTGGATAAGATGAACAACTTGAAGTGGCGCTATCCCATTCAATTGTAAGAGAGCAGGAGTTTTGCTGGTTATTTATAACCCTTTTTGCACCATTAAAACAGGGCTTGGCAGAACATACCCCAAAAGTTAAAGTCCTTGCTTTGCTGCTTGGATAGGACTGACATTGTCCGACAGAAGATACACTGTAATCATAAAAAGTCCCGCCTTGGGCAGTGTTGTCAACAAAGGTTGTGCCACTTATGTTTTCACCCACAAGTTCTGTTAAGGTTTTATTACAAAGATTAGTAATTCTATAAACATTATATGAAGATGCTCCCGGGACAAAAGACCAGTTTACAGTTATTTGATTTGAACCAGATGGATAAGCAGAAACACTTGAAGGCGGTACTAATGAACAACTTGTACAATATATCCCGCCATCATTGTATTTGCCCCTCCATTGTCCTCCCCAGACAATCATTTTTCCATCAGCCCAGACAGCTGTATGATAATATCTTCTATTCGGGGCATTTTCAGTGCTTAAATGCCTCCAGAAGTCAATATCTGGATTAAATCTTCCACCTTCAGTATAACCATCCCAAGCAAACATTTCTTTTCCTCCCCATATAACTGCTTCATTTCCAGAAGGAATAAGAGAATTATTTGAATGGGTATGTTTCCAGCTGTTCATTACAGGGTCATATTTTGAGACATTATCAAAATATTCTAAAGAATTTGGAAGCCGGTTTCCTAAAATAAGCATCTCTTTCCCATCCCAAACTGCTTTTGGAATGTATCTTTTTTCTGGAGTGCTTGTATTTGAAATATCACTCCATAAATCAGAAGAAGGGTTGTATTTCTTGCCGTTTTCAGGAATACTTCCATCCCATACAATCATTTCACTCCCATTCCATACAGCAGATTTATAAGGGGTATTGATTGGTGCATTTGCTAAACTTGTCCCCATCCAGGTGTCATTTAAACCATTGTAAAGTCCCCCATCTGTTTTTGGATTATAATTGTAATCCGATCCTCCCCAGATAAGCATTTCCGTTCCTGTCCAGAAAGCAAAATGGTTATATCTTGTCTCGGGCGTATTTAAAGTTGAAGTTTCTGTCCAGGTATCAGTTTGTGGACTATACCTTCCACCTGTATTTGTAAAAGGAGAGCCACCCCAGACGATCATTTCTTCTCCCGTCCAGATAGCTGAATGCCCTGATCTTGGAGAAGGCGAATTTAGAAGAGAAGTTTGTGTCCAGTTGTCTGTTATTGGATTGTATTTTTTACCTGAATTTAATCTTGTATAATTACTTCCACCCCATATTATCATTTCCGTTCCTGTATATATTGCAGTATGACCTGTTCTTGGCTCTGGAAAACCGTTATATGAAGTTGGAACCCAGATATTGCTTGAAGGATCATATTTTCCGCCATCATTTACAGTAATTCCAAGTTGTCCAACATATCCACCCCACAAAATCATTTCATTGCCAGTCC
>JBBFMJ010000173.1:0-4587 GCA_037478515.1 Thermoanaerobaculia bacterium | reverse complement strand
GGATGGAGATATAAAAGGAAATTTACCCCTTAAGATAAAGATAAAGGAAAAATCCCTTTCCCTAATACTTCCAAAACTTAAAAAGATTTAAAGACCAGAGCCCTCAAAGAAATACCCTTTCCCTCACCCCTAAGCCCAACCCCTCCTTGGATTTGCATTAAAAAATTAAATGGAAAATTAAAAAATGTGGAAAATTTTAAAGAATAGTAGTCCTTTTCCTCTCTTAAATCTCTGATTAAATCCAGTCCAATATTTATATTTTTTGAAAAAAGGTAAAAATTTAAGGTTGTAAAAAGGAGAAAGATAAAAAATAATGAAAATAATTGGATTAAAAGTTTTACCTTTTTTAAAATCAAATAAAAAAACAAAAGAAATATAGCAGAAAAAATTAAATATAAATAGAAAGGCAATTCTTTTATGAAAGTATTCTCCATTAAATTATTCAAAGCCGTTGTATGGATTTCAACACCTGGGAAGGTCTTTGAAGTGGGTACTACCCTTAAATCAAATCCCCCCGTAGCAGTTACGCCCAAAAAAACAATTTTATCCTCCAGGCGTTTTTTTATCCCCAAAACTTCTTCAGTTTCCCCTTCTTCTTCAAGTATTTTTTTTGCAATATAAACCTTAAAAGCATCGAGGTACTCAAAATTTCCCCCTTTCCCATAATAGTGAAGTTTTATTTCCTTGCCTTTAAAAGGATTTTCAAAATAAGCATTTGAAAGGGATGGATAGAGCATATCCTTTGATTTCTGCCATAGGGGATACCTTCTTAAAATTCCATCTTCATCATTAAATAAATGTATGGTTCCTATCTTTGTTTTTTCATTTATTAAGGTGCAGGGGAGGAGAGCATAATCAAAATTTTTTAAATTTTTTGAAAATTCTTCCAGTTCTTTTCCCTTAAAACAAGTTTCTTTGAAATCATTTTTTCTATCTGAAAAATCAGCAGCCAGGATATGGGGAATTTTTTTTAAAGCGTCTTTTAAAAGTTCATCCCCCTTTGAAGGATTTGGCATCAAAATATCTACAATTAAAATCTTTGGGTTTGCATAAGATATAAATTCCACTACTTCCCCAATCTTATCCCTTTCCCAGGGCCACCTTCCAAGTTCTTCTTCTAAAAGGTTGATACTTTTATCATTTATAGCCACTATGATTATGTCTCTATCCTTTAACTTTAGAGGCAAAAATTTTTGTTTTAAGTCATAGATATTATTTTCAATGTTTAAAAAACCAGAAGGGATAATTAAATTAAAAAATAAAATTAAAATTGAAATTATTAAAAAATAAATCTTATTCAAGGGCTTCCTTTAAACTTTTTAAGTCAATTTCTTCATTTCCAGTCAGTTCTAAGGGTTTTCTTATGGATAACTTGACCTTTGAAAAGGGTTTTGGTATAAAATATTTGTCCCATGCCTTACTGAGTACCCATTTTTTTGAAGAAAATACTCTTAAAGGTATGATTTTTGCATCTGTTTTATAAGCCAGTTTGATAATTCCTGGCTTTGGCTGGTGGATAGGACCTCTGGGACCATCCAGTGCAAAACCAGTCCAGTTACCATTTCTGGCATATTTTATAAGTTCAATCAGGGCAGATATGGCACCCTTTGAAGAAGAACCCCTTATTGGATGATAACCTAAGGAAGATAAAAATCTTGCCTGTCTTTCTCCATCCCTTGAAAGTGATACCATTATTCCAATATTTTTTCTTGAAAAGAAAGGAATTAAGAAAAATTGTTCGCCATGCCAGAAAGCAAAAGCAATTTTCCCCCCTTTTTTTTCATTTTCTCTTATATATTCAAACCCCTCAATTTCCTTTATATAGGTCCTAAAAAATAAGAACATTAAATTTTTAACAATCTCTGGAAGCATTTTAAAAGGAAGTGCCAATGGTGAATTGAAAGTTAGTTCTATCCTCCCCTGGTTTTGGATCCAGTACTATTCCATAAATGAACCTCAAAGGCGCCATAAAGACAGGTAAAAATATTCTAAATTCAATCCCTGTGGAATACCTCAAATTTCCCAGGTCTGTCCTTTCCCATTCACCCCAAGTGTTCCCTGCATCTAAAAATACTACAAATCTAAAGGGCTGCTGTATTCTCCAGATACTTTCCAGGTTAAACTGGACGAATTTATTTCCACCAATGGTTCCATCCTTTGGGTTTGTGGGGTAAATGGACCTCCAGGAAAAGCCCCTCATAGAGTATTCACCACCTAAAAAGTACCTTTCATAGGCAGGCAGGTCGTCGTCACCTAAATTGTATATCCTTCCTGCTTCTAAATTAAAGGCAAAAATCCAGTTTCTCTTTAAGGGATGGTAAATGGTAAAACTGGTCTCTGGTTTGAATAGATCTATGGTTCCACCAAGCCCTGCCCCTGACCACCTTGTAGATAATCTAAAAAATATTCCTTTTTTTGTATCAAAGGGGTCATCTTTTGTATTCAAATAAAAGGCGGGTGTAATTGAGGAGGATGTCCCTTTTAAATCTCTGAAACTTCCCCAGAGGACTGGGTCTTCCACAGGTCTTTCATGTCTCCCATCATCGGGTGGGTATCTATAGGACTTATCTGTTACCATATTTATGTCTTCATAACCGTAATTTATCATCATTCCAGTAAAAGCCCCAAGCCGAAGTCCGTATCCAAATCCAAACCCTTTGGATTCCCTGTCAAAGCGGGGGTAGTTCAAACTCCTTCTAAATAGTGAAAAACTTAATGAATTTGGAGTATCCAGGAAATAAGGGTTTGTATAATTTATTTCATAAAAAGTCCTTCTTTTTCCACTTTGATATCCCAAGGATAAAACTTCTCCCCTTCCCAAGAAATTTCTTGTATTAAAGAAAAACTGACCAAAAAAACCCTCTGATTCCGACCAGCCAGCTGCAAATTGCAAATCAGAACGAGAGGACTCTTCCCCGAACACTGTCATATCCACAGTTTTTTCCTCTGGGTTTATATCAAAATCCACTGGCTTTTGTTCATTTAATTTAAAAAATCCCAGTTGATTTACCCTGAAAAGAGATTGCTTGAAAGAGGAGGCATTAAAGACCTGCCCTTCATCTATTAAAAATTCCCTCCTTAAGACCTTATCCATTGTCTTTGTATTCCCTTTGAATTCCAGCTTCCCTAAGCGATATTGATCACCTTCTTCAATTTTCAAATTTATGTCTAAAAGGTTTTTTTCTCCCTCCACATCAATAAATTGGGGTGTTATGGAAGCAGTTATATATCCTCTTCGGTTGTAAAGTTCCTGGAGCCCTTCAACTATTTCATTTAGTTTTTGAAAGTTCAAGACCTCTCCATAGGAAAATTTTATCTCTTTTTTGATTATTTCAGGGGAGAGGATGGTTGCCCCTTCAATGTTTATATTTCTGATTCTAAATTGACTGCCTTCTTCAATGGGAATGGTAAGTTTTAGACGCTTTTTTATCTTTTTCCCGCCTTTTTTGACTATTTCATAGGTTTCAACTTTTGGTTCTCCAATTTTTATGTCTTTGTATCCATATTTTTTATAGAGGAGTTTAATTTTATTGGAGTCCTCTTTAAAATTCTCAACAGAATATAAATTATGTTTTGAAAGGGCTGATACTATATTACTTTCTTTGGTTTTTTTCATAGTCCACTTTAATCTTCTGGGAGAAAAGACAGTGTTTCCTAAAAATTCAATCTTTCCAATAGGAACTTTGGTGCCTTCATCTATCAATATGGTTAAACTTTTTCCACCTTTTTCATAATTTTCAATTACCATTTCCACACTGGCTGCTGGATAGCCAATTTCACTGTAAGCATCTAATATCACCGTCTTTGCCTTTTGAATTATCGTATCAGATATTTCTACTCCTTCTGTTAGAGGTACTCCTTTTTCTTTAAATTTATCCCTTATCTGATTTGGGGAAAGGGCTTTTGTTCCTTTAAAGTTTAATTTCATAAGTTTTGGTTTTTCCACCACAAAAATATATAAAATTATCCCCCCTTCCACTTCTTCAGCCATAATTTTACAATCAGAAATTAAATTGGTATCCAGGAATTTTCTTAAATTTTTATTAAGTTCAGATGGGTTTAAAATTTCCCCTTCTTTCAAACCCAGATAGTATAAAATTGTTTGGCTGGAAAGGGTTGAATTCCCTGAAATATTAATGGTAAGAATTTTTTCTTCTGCAAAAATTGTCAGGTTAAAAAATAAAAATAAACTAAAAAACAGGCGCATAACTATATTCCTTTTTTATTAAAATATTATCTTCAAAAAGAAAGATTTCTACTTTTGCAGGGGGTTCAATTTCAGAAAGGTATGTTTTTAGAGGTTCCTTTATTTCAATATTGATTAGATTTTCCACATAATTTGCCCCGCCATCCAGATTTTTTTCTATTTTTTTTGATAGTTTTTCCAATACCTCTGATTTTATATTTACGGAAAATCCCTTTTTCTTAAATTCTTCAAGGATTAATTTTATTTTAAACTTCAAAATATTTTTAAGTTCCTGAAAGGAAAGAGGTTTAAAAAATACAGCAAGGTCAATCCTGTTTAATAGTTCCGAAGGCAGAAGTTTTTTCAATTCTTTTTGGTATTTTTCTTCTTGATTTTCCATA
>JBBFMJ010000172.1:0-4615 GCA_037478515.1 Thermoanaerobaculia bacterium | reverse complement strand
ATATGATGCAGAAAAAGATGAGGGGACAAAAAAGAAACTTCTTTATTATTTAAAAAGATGCCCTGATAATACAATAAAATTAAAAGCATTAATTGCCCTGAAAAATTATAAAAGGGCAAGAGAACTTTTTGAAACTTTGAAGAGGGATCTTCCCGAGGGGTGGGAAGATGGTTTTAAAAGATTATACAATTTATAAAGTTTTTGTCGTAAATCTTTATGCAGCAAAAAAGGAAAAGGATATTACCAGGTGGTCTTTATTTTGTAATATTTTTCTGAAGAACTTTCTTCAAATCTATACCAGCAAAGGGAAGTGGTGCAGTCATAATCAGCTCCAGAGGTTCCATCATTTATTGAAACAAGAAGGGTTGCAGAGATTCCTTGAGGGCTTGATGAAGAATAAATGTTATAAACATAATTATGACCGCCAGAAGTAATTCTGTCCCAGTAAATTTTAATGTAGTTTCCATCCTTTTCCATTTTTGGAATTTTAGTAAATACCACTTCCACTGGGTTTTGGCTGTCATCAGACAATTGATATGTATCAGAATAAGAATTTTGATAGGAAATTAATTTTGTGTTATAAGTGCTATATCCAAAAGGTACATTAAAATTATAAGTATAAGTTCTTGTGGAAGGGGTGGCATCAATTTTTGAATCGTTGTCAAAATCCCATTCCCTTCCCGTAGGAAGTCCTGCTGATCTATCATAAAAGGTAAACCTGGTCTCATCCCAGGGATTTGAAGACCTTTCATAGGTAAAATATGCAGTGGGATAGCTGGAATAGGAAATTTGAGTTGTGGAATAGACGCCATTACAGGTTGAACCAGTATAAATGGTCTGTCCATTATAAACCTCATAATTTGATGTACAGCTCATACCTGAATTTACTGGAACCCAGGCAAGCCCATCAGAATCGGTATCTGAAAAGAATACCCCGCCATTGTCTTGCCCTACATCGCTTTCCATTGCCACCAAAACTCCATTTGAAACCCTTGCAAAGGCAGTTATTTTTTTTGAATAATTCTTTGTTATTTGAGGTGAATCCCCTGAGGAAAATCCCATATTTGCACTTTCCCAGGTATCACAAGTTGAGCCATATTGTGAATTTCTCCAGATACCTTCTTTTTCAGTTGAACTTCCCTGGGAGCCAATTAAGACATTTTGAGAGGAAAGCATAATAATTGCTCTCCAGTTTGCACTGTTTGAAAGTCCAGTGCAGGTCTGCCAGCTTCCAAAAGCAGAGGTTTTAAATTTTGCAGTGCCATTTCCTGTTCTAAAAGTTTGAGACAATCCCGATTGGGCTCCCCAGACCCAGCCAGGTCTTCCAGGTCTTATGTCAGGAGAAGAAGCCCTTGCTCCTAAATTTGGTCCACTCTGCCCCCCTGGACAGGTCAAATCAGTTATATCCACTGGGGCTTCCCCGCTTTCATCTTTATGCCATTCTATTCCCCATCCATCGGGGTTTTCTTTATTTGAATATAAAACCCCAAATCCAAAATCGGAAGCAAATATAGGTAGGTCCTGAGAGCAGTATCTTATTTCCGTGATAAGATGTCCCTCCATAGAAGCACCATCAATCTTAGATTCTCTCCATTTTGAGATAAAACCAAAATCCTTAAATTCAGTATTTAAAATTCCTTTATAAATCTTTTCCGTGCAATTGAAATTGATATCAAAATTAATACAATCAGAACCAGCTGCCAGGACTCTATGCTGAAGGCAGGGGGAACTGCCACAGGGGTCAAAGATTCCAGTGCAGGAAACTGCATGGGCGTTATGCAATGTATATTTTTTCCCTAAATTTCCAGTATATTCAAAACCCTCCCCAAAGGGAAAATAACTTTCACCTGAATCAAAGGAGATCATAACTCCATAGTGCTCTGTTCCTGCAATTACAATTTTATTTGGATTACCTGAAAATGCTTCATCGGGGCACTCAGCCAGAGAATAGATTGTCTCTGGAACATTATAAAAACCATTTAAATTTATCCAATTTCCTGTTGGCGGATGGTCATTTTTATACATACCCTTTACTTCATGTCCAATTAAAATCTTCCAGTTATTATTCTGTCCAAATCCAGGTGCAAAGGCAATTTTGTTTATCCTTAAATCCAGAAGATCCCCATTTTGATTCCCAGTATTGGCATTTGTACATATCCATTTTGAGCCATCCCATTTTGCATATAAAAATTCCCCTGTTTCAGAACCATTAAAAATATGATAAACATAGTAATTTAAAAGACGATTTTCTGTATTTTGGATGTCAGTTTTTGGGTGTATTGAAAGAGCAGTAATTGTCATTTCAGGATAAGGTGGTTCTTGGTCATAACCACATCCATCACTGTTTGAATTGTTGAAAGGTTGAATGGTAACTCCATAGTCAAAGGAATAAAATAATCCATGTCCTGCTGTTCCTATTAAAATTGTGCTTTTTTCCTTCTGGCATTCCACAGGGTCTCCTGCTTGGGAACACTCCGGGCAGCTGGGAAAACCAAAGCAGGGGGATAGGGCAATTTTTTTTGCTGGAATTTGAAACCCAGGGTTTAACGGAACATAAATAAATTTTTGCTGCCCGGCATCATAAATTCTTTTTAAAATGCTTGGTGCTGTTATGGCTACTTCTTCAGAAAAAGAGACTGCCACAAAGATATTTTGGGTTTCAGGAGAGGTAGAATTATAAGCAGGAGAGATTGCCAGGTCTTCTCCCTTAACCTTCAGATTTGGCTGATTTAAATCCACCTCCTCCTGCCAGGAAGAACCACCATTTGAGGAATAAAAGACCTTTGCATCTCCTGTTAGGACAAAAATATGTTGTTTTGAAGGGTCATAGGGGTCAAAGTCAGGGGCAAGGGCTATTTTTACAATTTCAAATTCCCTCGAGGAAGCAGAGTCCACAGGAAAAGATAAAACTTTTCTCCAGCTTGCTCCACCATTGTCGGTCCTAAAAATCCCCTCATTTATTGTTCCTAAGAAAATTGTTTTGTCTCCAATTATTGTTTCTCCATCCATATTGTATCTCACTTCACCGTATTCATCATATCCAGGGACTGGGGCAAGGGAAGTTCCCCTTACAGTTTTTGGTTTTCCAAGCCAGGGTGAATAGAAGTATCTTGTACAGTAGTCGGGCTTGAAGCATTTATAAAATCCTTCTGATCTTGAAGAGGCAAAAATCAGAGGAGGAACATCTGGCCTTGATGGTGATTTTACAAAAGAAATATCAGAAACATTGTTAATAATTATTTTGTTGTCTCCTTTTACGGCAATTGGTTTTCCTGGTGCTTCAGGTGATGAAAATTCCCATATACCTTGTCCTAAAGTTCCAACATAAGCATATAAATTGTTCTTTATGAGAATAGTTGTAGATTCACCTATAAAATAACTGTATTCTTTAAAAGCATTTGCACAATCCTGTGGATTTATAAAAAATATTTTTTCCAAATAACTTGCATTGTCATAAGCAGAACCAATTGCATAAATATTGCTACCATCCCTTGTAAACGAAATCCCTTTCCAGGGACCATAACCGGGGTTCTGGTTGCAAATTAAGTCAAAATTTTCTCCCCCATCTGTTGAAATGAAAATTCCATTTGCCTCTGTTCCTGCAACAATTACTTCATTTGATAAAGGGTCTTCTGAAAGGGATGAGATAACCGAAGGACAGGAAAATTTTAAATTCCAGGAATTTGAACCAGACCTTTTATAAATGGAGCCACCGCTTCCAGATAAATTTTTTGCTGAAACAAAGATTGAATATCCACCTTCTAGTGAAGATATGCCAGAGATAAGAGTACTCTGGGTATAGTTTAAGTCCTTTTGCCATCCATCTATATGCCAGGGTGAGGCTTGATTTTCTGGATTAAAATTTCTATAAAACAATCCCATACCTTCAAGGCAAAGATAGGCATAGTAACCTGACTGATCTTTGTAAATCCCAATTTTAGTGGGTTTTTGATAGCCATAGGAAGGGCCTCCCACCTCTTGAAGTCCCTTTGGGTCCGCATAAATGAAATATGGCCAGGTCTGTCCTGCTTCACTGGAAAACACCCTCCCAAAGACCCCATCTCTTGTAAGGACCAAATAAAGGGATTTTGTGGAACTCAATGGAACCCAGGCAAAATCATAGGGCAGCAGCTCCCTTAAACCCTCATTAATTGGAAACCAATCTGTCAAGTTGCTTGACTTATAAATTCCAGAATCTGTTAAAATTATATATATTCCAAGGTTACTATCAAAGGCAATTTCCTGAATTATTCCCCCAGTTATTCCCTTTTTTTCCCATATATCTCCCTGTCCAGATAAATTTAAAGAAAAAATAAGGATTAAAATAATTCCAAATCCTTTCATATCTCACCTCCAATATAAATATAAGTATTTTTTAAAATAAAAATGTGATCTAAATCACATCGGGGTCAGGTCTCAACATTTGACATTTCTTTAATGGCATCTTCAATTTTTTTTAATTTATCTTCAATTTTTTTATCATTTGCAACCCTTTTGGCACATTGAGAAACAGCAGAATAATCCATATTAAATAATTTTCCTACCTCTTTTAAGCTTAAAGAAGTGTATTTTTTTATTAAATAAATTGAAATATTTCTTGCTATATTTCCTCTTT
>JBBFMJ010000171.1:0-4634 GCA_037478515.1 Thermoanaerobaculia bacterium | reverse complement strand
CCACTATCTTTTTCACAATGGTAAGCCCTATACCTGTGCTTTCAAACTTATCCCTTGCCTTTAAAGTATTGAAAATTTCAAAGATTTTGCTGTGGTATTCTTCCGGTATTCCGGGCCCATCATCAGAAACTTTAAATTCAATATAATCCCCAAAATCTTCAAAAGAAATTTCAATATTCCCTCCGCCCTTATGGTGATGCTTTATGGCATTGGAAATCAAATTTGAAAATACCTGTTCCAGGCGAATTTTTTCAGCATAAAAGGGCTCAAGTCCTTTTTTAATAGAAAAATTAAATGTCTTTGGTGGGTCCAGGGAGTCAATTATTTCCCTTACCATTTTTTCAAAATCTATTCTTTCAATGGTTCCCTTAATTCTTCCAATCCTTGAATATTCCAGAATCCCATTTATTAAATTTTCCATCCTTTTTACTCTGGATTTTAAAAGTTCCATATTACTCTTTACTGCCTCATCCAGTTTATCTTTTGAGTCCTCTTCAATCCAGGTTACAAGATTTGAAATTGCCCTCAATGGGGCTTTGAGGTCGTGGGAAGTTACATAAGCAAACTGGTCCAGCTCCTTATTGCTCCTTTCCAGTTCTTTTGAATACTGGCTTAGTATTTCTTCCTTTTCCTTCAACCTGTTTTCATACTCAACCCTTTCAGTTATATCCCTTACAATTCCAAGGGTTGCAAATCGATCATCCCAGATAATCTCTGACTCATTTGCCTCGTACCATCTTATATCCCCTGTTCTGGAAATACCCTTAAAAATAAATTTATTGGGAACCTCTTCTTTTTCCTGGATTTTTTTTAATCTTTCCCTTATGTTTTCTTTTTCTTCCTCAGGGATTATATTTAAAAAACTCACGCCCTTTGTCCTTATATCCCTCATAGTCAAACCAAAATAATTTTCAAACTTTGGATTTACAAAAAGGATTTTTTCATTATAAAGCACGTAAAGGGCATCGTTGGATTGCTCTATTATATGATAAAATTTTTGCTCACTAATTTTTAAAGCCCTCTCAAACTCATCTCTCTCTGCTTGCTGTTTCTGGATTTCCGAAAGAAGGTGATTAAAACCCTGTACAAGTACCCCGATTTCATCATTGGTTTCCCTCTGAAACTTTTTAGAATAATCCCTGGAACTTGCCACCTCCTTCAGCATTTCAGAGAGTTTAATTATGGGCTTTGAAACGTATCCCTGAAGCCAGAGTGCAATAAGAGAAGTAATCAAAATCAAAAAAAGTAGAAAAAAAAGCAAAAAGGTAAGGTAAGTTTTTATCCTGTTTTTCATTTCCAGGGAAGAAAGTTGTAAAAAAACATAACCCATTTCCCTTCCATTATTTATAATGGGTTTGTAATAAAAAAGGGAATTTCCTTTAAAAAAATAGCCCTTCTTTTCTGAAAATTTTATCCCTACCCCCTCCCCTCCTCTGCTAAAACTGGCAAAAACTTCCCTTTCTGAATCATATATGGTCGCCACTTCCACATTTTGAATGGTCCCCAGAAGCTTCAATTTTTTTTCTGCCTCTCCTTTGAGTCCAAAGGTTAAATCATAGACAGAATAATCCCCTATGATTTTTGAAATCAAATAGGCACTGTTTATCAGTTCCCTTTTAAACCTCTTCAAATCATTGATTATAAAAAAAGAAATAGTAGAAATTATGGTAAAAACTGCAATGATTAAGATAATAAATATAATTTTTGTTCTAAGGGATAGGAACTTAAAGGACTTCATCTGATAAAATTTTAACACAGGAATTATTTTTTTTCAAAAAAATGTTAAAATATCTCTATGTTTGGCTCGGTAGGAATTCAGGAAATTATTTTAATTTTTATAATTGTCCTACTTCTCTTTGGTCCAAAAAAAATACCAGAAATGACAAAATCTGTAGGAAAAGTTATAAGGGAATTTAAAAGGGCATCCCAGGAAGTTAAAAATACCTTAGAAGAAGAGATAGAAAAAGAAGAAAAAAATGAAATATATGGAGATGATGGAAAACCAAAGGCAGGATAGAGAGCTTAAAAGTATGTCTCTTTTGGACCACCTTCAGGATTTAAGAAAGGGGCTTCTAAGGTCAATTTCAATAATTTTTATAATATTTTTAGTATGCTGGTATTTTGCCCCTGAGATTTTTTCAATCCTTGAAAAGCCAGTCAGGGATGTCACAGACGGGAAACCCCTTGCCTTTACACAAATATCAGACCCTTTTATACTCTATTTGAAGGTGGGGTTTTTCTCTTCCATCTTTTTTTCCTTCCCCTATCTTATGCTGGAGGTCTGGATATTTCTTTCTCCTGCCCTTTATCAGAAAGAAAAGAGATATGCCATCCCCTTTATCTTTTTTACAGTTCTTTTTTTCTATGCGGGGGTATTTTTTGGATTTTATGTCCTTTTTCCAGTACTGGTAAATTTTTTCATAAAATTGGGAAGTGATTTTACACCCATTATAACTGTAAAAGAATACTTCTCTTTTCTTATAAAGGTTTTGCTGGGGACAGGTTTTGCCTTTGAAACACCCACAATTATGTTTTTTCTTTCCCTTTTGAAAATTACTTCTTTTATGTTTTATTTAAAAAATTTAAAATACGCAGTCCTTTTTGCCTTTATTTTTTCTGCAATAGTGACTCCAACCCCTGATGCTGTCACCCAGACAGTCCTGGCTGTTCCCATTGTAATACTTTATTTTTTGGGAATGTTTTCTTCCCTTTTTGTAAATTATGGAAATAAAAATAAATAAAAACCAGAGGAAAGAATTAGCCTCTTTTTTATATGACCTGGCACTAAAATTTAATGGTCAGGCAAGAGAAGAAAAGGATAAAATTGAAATATCCTTTGACCTTATACATAGATTTTTTAAAGGAAAGGTTTTTTGTGAAATCTTTCTTAAGGAAAAATTAGAGGAAATTGAGATAAGCGTTGAAACGAAAAATTCCCAGGTTCAGCTCAGCAATGCAGGAAAAGGGCTTCTATTTTTAGGCACAGCCAGTATAATCCCCTGGGTTTTCTGGTGGTATTTTCCTGCTCTCCTTCCCCTGGTTTCCATTTCAGGAATTTTCTTAATCTTAACATACCTTGGAATTGGCAGAAAACCCCCATACCTCTATCCTGCCTATTATGAGGAACTTTTAAAAAATCATTTTAAGTCCTAAATCCTTTGTGGAATATAATAAAGAGATGCCTGTTCAATTACCCCTGCTTTTCCCAGATTTTCTGGAAGGGTTTTGCCATCCCATCTTTTATAACCCATTAACTTTAAATCCTCATCAGAAAGGGCAGTGCATAAATTTACTTCAAAACGTTTTGCCTTCATTAAAATCGTAAGAGCAGTATGCCCGTAAACTTTAAAGTCCTCTCTCAACTTTTCTGTTATACCTTCTATGGAACCAATTTTCAAAAAATCAATACAATCCTTTGAACCAAAACCCTCTTTTGCTTCAATATAAGCAAAAATTTTCCCGCCTTCTTTCAGTGCCCCTATGGAATGTTCCAATGCTTTATGACCCTGAATGAAGTTTGTATCAAAGGGAAAGCCCCCCGCTGAAATTATCAAAGTGTCAAACTTTTCTTTTACCTCCAGTTGAAAGTTTTCCTTAACAAAGCAAACTGCTTCAAAAAAATCCTTTGAAAAATATACGATTTTTTTATTAAAAATAACAAAATTTAGAAAAGTACAGGGAAGGGGTACCAGTTTTAAGACATCCATCATATCAAGATGGACAGGATTTTTTTCCAGGTATGCCAGAACAGCATAAGGGTTTTTACCCTTTTTAGGGTCAGGATCTAAAACCAATCTATGGTTTTGCTGAATTGTTTTATAAGAAGAAACCCCTGGTATGAAGATTTTCCTTCCCCCTGAAAAACCAGCATAATAATGGGGCCTTACCACAGTAAAGGCAATTATCTGATCCTGCGCCAGAATTTCCTTTAAAATTTCCACTTCCGTGCCTCTTTCAGTGAGCCCAATTTTTTGATATTTTACTGATGACTTGGAATCATTTATCACAATTTTAAATTTTTCCCTGAAATCTCCAAGATAATTTTTTAGCTCCTCTTCTGTGGGATTTCTATGAGTGCCAGTCCCTATAAAAATAGTAATATTTTTATCTGATATTTTTGGATAAATTTCACTCAAAATTTCCTTTGCAGGGAGGGGGCGGGTAGTGTCAGGAAGTATTAAACCAATTTTTTTTCCTTGGATGGATACATTGGAAAAGATTTCTCTTAAATCTACCTCTTTTCCTTTAAAATCTTTACCCAGCAAAGAGTAATCACTTTTTATATCCAGTTCATAAAAACCTTTTCCAAAACAGAATTTAATGGCCATTTAGATAATTAAAAGGGGTACCTCTTCTGCCCTTGCTTTCGCTTCTTCTGATGCTTCAATTCCAATGCAAACTGGGATAACTTCTTCTTTGAAACATTTTGATAATATCCTACTCCTCTCATAGGCTTTATTTACATCTTCTAAATCAATCTTATTTGACACCTCCACTGCTAAAACTACAAATTTGTTTTTTACTTTAAGAAAACCAGACAGAACCAGATCCACTAAAATAGCCTTTTCCCTTTCATCTTCCGTGATAATTCCTTTTTCTTCTGCCTCTTCAAGCAATTCAGCAACTTTATCTAC
>JBBFMJ010000170.1:0-4686 GCA_037478515.1 Thermoanaerobaculia bacterium | reverse complement strand
CCCTGGCATATTTCCAGATTTCATCCCGACTATAAATTATTAAATCTTCCAGCAACAGATGAGAAAAAGATAAAAAGGGCAAGGGAAATTGGTTTTGAGGAAGGGCTTTTCTTTGTTTATACTGGAAATATCTGGGGGGATGAAGGGGAAAACACCTTTTGTCCCAATTGTAAAAAATTAATTATTAAAAGATTTGGTTTTAAAGTTTCTGAAATTAACCTTATTAAAGATGGTTGTAAATTTTGCTCCTTTAAAATTTCAGGAATTTTTTGAGATTTCTTTACTTTTAATTTTTTTTAAATTCTGGTATAATTTTTATGAAAGGGGTAATTTATGGCTAAAATAATAGAAGGCAAACTTTATGCCAAGGGATTAAAATTTTTATTGGTTGTTTCAAGGTTCAACAGGATTTTTGCAGAGCAACTTTTAGGAGGGGCAATAGATTGTCTTTTAAGACATGGAGCCAGCGAAGAAGACATTAAAGTATTATGGGTTCCAGGTGCCTTTGAAATTCCCCAGACCATAAAAAAATGCCTGGAAAAAGGAAAGTACGATGCTGTAATTCCCTTAGGAGTTGTAATCAGAGGGGATACGCCCCATTTTGACTACATTGCTTCAGAAGTTTCCAAAGGGATTGCCCAGCTGGGACTGGAAGGGAAGGTTCCTGTGGTCTTCGGAATCCTAACCTGCGATACTATGGAACAGGCACAGGAGAGGTCTTCTGCAAAGGCAGGAAATAAGGGCTGGGATGCTGCTTTATCTGCCATAGAACTTGCCAACCTCTGGAAGGAGATTGATGCACAGAAACCATAAGGCAAGGGAAGCTGTTTTAAAGATGCTCTATGAATATGAATTTAATAAAAATAAGGAAATGGTATTAAATAATAAGAATATTTTTTTTGAAATAAAGGGCAAAAAACTTCAGGAATATGCAAAGGATTTATTTGAAGGAATCCTTTCAAATCTGGAAAATTTAGACCTTATAATTCAGAAATATCTTAAAAACTGGCAACTGGAAAGGATTGCCCTGGTGGAAAAGAATATTTTAAGGATTGCTGCCTATGAACTATTTTATGAAAAGGATGTGCCTGCTGCCATAATTATAGATGATGCCATAGAACTCTCTAAGATTTATGGAAATGAAAGCTCTCCAAAATTTGTAAATGGAATTCTGGACTGTATTTTGCATAAGGAACTGGGAGAGAGAGTGGTGAAGACAAAATGATATTTATAATTTTCCTTTTTATATCCTTTAACCTCTTTTCCCTTCAGTTGGAAATAAATTTAAAAAATGGGGATTTTCCCTTTGACCTTTTGAGGGAAGAGGGTTATTGGGTAAAAGCATTTAAAATATCTGATAAGGGATGGCTTGTGGAAATCTGGCAGGATTCAAACTATTTCCCCGCTGGTGAAGTTTATCAAAGAGTTTTAAAGAAGGTCAGGGAAGTAAAAAATTTTATAGAATACAACCCCTACCATTCAAGCATCGATTTTGAAGAGATTTTGACTTTGAGAAAGGGAAATTGTATCACCTTTTCTTCCTTTCTTGAAACATTATTAAAAAGGGAGGGTTTTTTAGCCCAGCAGGTTTCAGGTATTCTATTTTCAAAGGAAAAAAATAATCCTTTTTATATATCAAAAATTAATGGGACTGCCCATAGATGGGTTAAGGTTTTTTTCCCTGAGTATGGATGGCTTTCTTTTGATCCACTTTCAGAGACAGGCAGGATAACAAGTTTTCATCTTCCCTTAAAAAGCCCTGCTCTACTGAATTCCTTAAAAGAGATAGAAATTAAGGTGCTCCAATGGGACTCATAGGAAGACTGGAAGACCTTCCCTTATCTGATATAATTCAGATTGTCCATCTTTCCAGGAGGACAGGGCTTCTGGAAATAAAAAAAGACAGTGAAGAGTACAAGATTTATTTTCAAAAGGGGATGATAGTTTTCTGTTCCTCTCCAAAGTATAAGGATTTTTTATCCTACATAGAGTCATCTGAAAAATTAAGCAGGGAAAAGATTTCAGAACTTTTAAATATACATAAAAGGATGCCCGAGGAGCCCTTAGGAAAACTTGCCCTGGAACTTCACTATTTTTCTCTGGAGGATATGGCTAAACTCATTTACAGTTCCATAATGGAGGTAATAGATCCTTTAATCAGGGACAAAGAAGGCACTTTTTCCTTTTATATAAAAGATATTTTTTCTCCTCAGGAACTGGGGTATGTGCCCGAGGATATCTTTAAAATGGGAGGGCTTCCCCCTTCCAGTTTTTTACAAAAGGGTGGGGAGATATCTGTTTTAAAGGAAGTTCAGGAAAATTTAATAAGGGGAAAGGAAGCATACAAAGGAGAGTTTAAACCAAAGCCCCCTGCCTTGAAGGAAGAGGTGGCTGAAAAGAGAACCCCCGTTCAGGAACTTATACCCAAAGAAATACAAATAACCAGCAAAGCAGTCCATTCTCCTGTGGAAAGGGTTCTGGGTAATTTTTCCATTTTAAGTAAGGAAGAGGAAGAAAAGGTGGGAGGGCTTGATGTGGTAATCCTGGAGCAGGATCCCCTTCTTAGAGTGGCAGCAAAGAGGATCTTTGCAAAAGAAAGATTTAAAGTTCACCATTACAATAGCGTTTTGCAGTTTGAAGAAAAGGTAAAAGAACTTAAAGATGCGGAAGATTTTTTTATTTCTATAATAGGTGTATCACAGAATATAAATTATGAAGTTTCAGAGAAACTTATGGGATGGATAAAGAGAACTGGTTCAGGTTCTTCCTTTTCAATAGTGCTCCACCCTGAATATAATATTGAAATGCAACATAGGATTTTAAGGGCTGGAGCAGATGTTGTACTTCAGAAACCGGATTTTTTAAAGATAACCCCTCAGGAAGCAGAAAAAGCAATAGGGCTTTTTTCTGAAGAGATTTTTCTCATAGTTCAGAGGCATTTAAAATCTAAGCCAGAGTTTCAGGAAAAGGCACAATTCCACGACATTGCCACAAAGGAAAAACTAAACCGCTCCCTGAGTTTGCTGAAACATTTAATTGAAGAACTGGCAGAGCCAGCAGACCCCAGTCAGATTTTTTTGATGATTTTAAGGATTGCAGCAGAATACCTGGAAAGGGCTGTAATTCTCCTTGCTACGGAAGAGGAATTTTTGGGGATTGGTGGTTTTGGGCTTACAGGAGATGAAGTGCCTATGAATATTAGGGTAAGGTCTATAGTTATTCCCAAGGAAGCAGAATCCATCTTTTCTCAGGTTTGTCAGACCAGAAAAGTCCACAGGGGAAAACTCAAAAGAACTCCCTATAATGAAAAGTTTATAAATTCCCTGGGTAAGGTTTTTCCCAATGAAGTTATTGTGATACCCGTGGTTTTTCAAAAAAAAGTGCTGGCTTTTCTTTATGGAGACAATGCTGAATTTAAAAGACCCATTGGAAATACCGATGGGCTGGAACTATTTTTAGCCCAGGCAGGGGCTTCCCTTTCTCAGGCACTATCCCGATTCCTGGAAAATAATAAGGTGTATTATGGAGCATAAGAGCATACTTATTGTAGAAGATTCTGATGTGATGAGGGCTTTTCTGGTGGCTTCTCTGGAAGGGCTACCCCTTCAAATTGTGGAGGCATCCACAGGTTTTGAAGCATTGAAAATCCTTCCTCATTATAATTTTTCCCTGATTGTAACGGATATAAATATGCCTGATATCAATGGGTTGGAACTCATAAGTTTTTTAAAAAAACATCCCAATTATAATGATGTCCCTATTATTGTAATTTCCACAGAAAGAAGCGAGGAGGACAGGAAAAGAGCAAAAAGTTTAGGTGCCTGCGATTATCTGGTAAAACCCTTTGAAATGGAAGATTTCAAGAAAAAGGTGGAGAGTTATTTGAACTTATGAAAGACGCCGATAAACTCCAAAAGGAATTTATAGCAGAAGCCGAAGAGATACTGGATAATTTAACTGCCGACCTGAAAGCCCTGGAAGAATCCAAGTTTTCCCCCCATCCAAATCTGATAAACAAGATTTTCAGAGGGATGCATAGTTTAAAGGGACTGGCAGGGATGCTTAAATTTACCCAGATTTCAGAACTTGCCCATTCCCTGGAAACCCTTCTGGATAAACTTCGCCTTGGGAAGGTTTCCTGTGATAAAAATTTTGTAGACCTTCTCTATGATGGAATTGGAACCTTCCATCAGATGATAAATTTAATCCAGACGGAAGGAACTGATAATTTCCCTATCCAGGAACTTCTGGAAAAAATCCATAAATTTTCTTCTGCTGAAAAAGGGGTTCAAGGTCCCCAGATCTTTGATTCTCTAAATCTGGATTCACAGACATTGAAGTCCCTGACAGAATATGAAGAACATCGCTTAAAAGAAAACTTGATTTCTAATAAAAATCTGTTCAGTATTGAGGTCTCCTTCCCCTTTGAAACCTTTGATGTTCTTTTAAGGAAACTGGATGAAAAATTATCTGAGGGAGGGGAGGTTATCTCAAAACTGCCCTCGGTTTCCGATAAACCAGATAGAATCTCTTTTCGCCTTCTCTATGGGACAAAGGATGACATAGAAACAGTAATGAACATAGCAGGAGAGGAAGCAAAGGTGGAGGACTTGAGAATAAAACCTCCAGAAAAGCTGGAAGGGGAAGAAAAAGCCCCTGCTATGGAGTCCTTGAAATCTGCAAGCC
>JBBFMJ010000169.1:0-4706 GCA_037478515.1 Thermoanaerobaculia bacterium | reverse complement strand
AATCTGGTTTGCAAGTTTTTTATCCCTTGTATTTAAGTTTATGTTATAAGCAATTAAAAAGTTTCTGGCACCAATTACAGTGGCTCCAGATTTTTCATTGAAATATGGCTCTCCAAAGTCAGGTTTCCATTTCGGGTCTTTTAATTTATTTGGAAGCCCTTCATATTCCCCTTCCCTTATATTTGCCAAACTTCTCCTCTCCTCGCTGGTTGCAGCATATTCATATAGATACACAGGGATTTTTAATTCCTCCCAGACCCTTTTTCCCAATTTTTTTGAAATTTCTATGCAATCCTCCATTGTGGCACCATAAAGAGGAACAAAGGGACAGACATCAGTTGCACCCATCCTGGGATGTTCTCCTTTATGTTTTCTCATATCAATTATTTCCGATGCCTTCTTTATCCCCTGAAAGGCACCTTCTAAAACTGCTTCAGGGCTTCCCACAAAGGTAAAGACAGTTCTGTTTGTTGCCTCTCCAGGGTCAATGTCTAAAAGATTTACACCAGGGACTGCCTTTATAGCATTGGCAATCTCTTCTATTTTTTGCCTGTCCCTTCCCTCTGAAAAGTTTGGCACACATTCAATAAGTTTCATTCTTAAATCCTCTCTGCCACTGCCTTTGCCACATCCAGAGTGGAGGAGTTTCCACCCATATCATAGGTTCTCACCTTCCCTTCTTCAATGACCGAAGCAATGGCATTCTCCAAAACATTTGCTTTCTCTTCTTCTCCGAGCCATTCCAGCATAAGTTTTACAGATAAAAGCATTGCCATTGGATTTACCTTAAACTGCCCTGCATATTTAGGGGCTGAACCATGTGTTGGCTCAAATATAGCATAACTGTCTCCTATATTTCCAGAAGAGGCAAAGCCAAGCCCTCCCACGAGTTGGGCACAGAGGTCTGAAATTATATCTCCAAACATATTTTCACAGACCAGCACATCATAATCAAATGGGTTTTTGAGTAGCCACATACAAATTGCATCAATATTGGCTTCATAAAAAGGAATCTCTGGATAATCCTTTGCAACTTCCCTTGCAACCCTGGTCATCAAGCCGCCCGTTTCCCTTAAAACATTGGGCTTTTCAATAAGTGTAACGGACTTCCTGTTTTTCTTTTTTGCATATTCAAAACCATCTCTTACGATGTTTCCACACCCCTTTTTTGTCATCAAACGGATTGAGATAGCCATTTCATCCAGAGGAGTGGTTTCAAATCTTTTTGTCTGTTTTGGGAGGGTTTCTTTCAAGACATTCCAGACCTTTTCAGGGACTGGATGGTATTCCATACCCACATAAAGCCCTTCTGTATTTTCCCTGAAGACCACCAGGTCAATCCCTTCTCTGTAATTTAAAGGATTTCCTTTATATGCTTTGCAGGGCCTTAAATTTGTCCTTAAGTTAAACTCCTGCCTCAGTTTTACAATAGGTGAGGTATATTGAAGCCCTTTTCCTTGAAGTTCTGGTATAAGTTCCTTTTCTGCCTCTTCCTTTGGCTTTGAAGTAATAGCACCAAAGAGGCAACAGTCCGTCTTTTTTAAAAGGTCCAAGGTCCTCTGGGGAAGGGGATTTCCTTCCGTTCTCCAGAGTTCCCATCCAATTTCTGCATTAAAATACTCTGCATCTAAATTAATTTTGTCCAGCACAATTTTTGCTGCTTCCATAACATCATTTCCTATGCCATCACCTGGCATTAAAGCAATCTTATATTTGGCCATAACCCCTCCTTATAATTTTTGGTTTGAAAATTATACCATAAAAAAATTTTTATAGAAATTTAAAGATGGTAAAATAATAAATTGGCAGTAGCTTTATAAAATATTTATGGAGTTTAAAAATATGAAAAAATTTGGGACAGCATTGAATTGTATGGATGGCAGGGTTCAGATACCTGTGGCAGAGTTTTTAAAAAATAAATATGGGCTGGAATTTATAGATATGATAACAGCCCCTGGTATAAATAAAATATTGGTAGAAGGAGATTATAAAATGGTGGAATATATAAAAAAATGTGTTGAAATCTCCATCAAAAACCATAAATCAGAGCTTGTTGCAATTGCAGGTCACTATGATTGTGCTGGAAATCCTTCCAGTAATGAAATTCAAATTCAACAGATTACTTGTGGAATAAACATAATAAAATCTTGGAATTTTAATGTTAGAATTGCTGGTTTATGGTTGAATGAAAATTTTAATTTTTTGAGGTAGGAATTAAGGAATAAATAGAAATAAAA
Source organism: Thermoanaerobaculia bacterium (assembly GCA_037478515.1). GTDB lineage: Bacteria > Acidobacteriota > Thermoanaerobaculia > UBA2201 > UBA2201 > JBBFMJ01. The sequence goes on along the minus strand of JBBFMJ010000169.1, from coordinate 2,469 downwards.
TCTCCATATAAATTGTTGAATTAAAAAAACAAAAAGGAGGAAGAAGTGAAAAAAGAAAAAAAACCAAAGGAAAGAAAAAAAATAAGCCATAACTTTCTGGGAAGCAGAACCACATTGAGCAGGGGTCCTTCTATAAGGGACTGGTGGCCCGATAAATTAAATCTTGGAATTCTCCATCAGCATTCCCCAAACTCGAAACCTGCTTCTGCAAATTTCAATTACAAAGAAGAATTCAAGAAACTTGACTATTTTGCTTTAAAAAAAGATCTTTATGAACTTATGACAAAATCTCAGGATTGGTGGCCTGCCGACTGGGGACATTATGGAGGACTTATAATCCGCCTTGCTTGGCATAGTGCAGGGACTTACAGAATTTTTGATGGAAGGGGTGGGGCAGGTGGCGGAAATATAAGATTTGCTCCAATAAATAGCTGGCCTGATAATGCAAATTTGGACAAAGCAAGGCGCCTTTTATGGCCCATAAAGAAAAAATATGGAAAAAAAATCTCCTGGGCGGATTTAATAATCCTTGCAGGAAATTGTGCCCTGGAATCTATGGGTTTTAAGACGCTGGGTTTTGGGGGTGGCAGGGAAGACCTCTGGCAACCAGAAGAAGAGATATACTGGGGTTCTGAGGTGGAATGGCTTGGGGATAAAAGATACAGCGGAGAAAGGGACCTTGAAAAACCTCTTGCAGCAGTTCAGATGGGATTGATTTATGTAAATCCAGAAGGTCCCAATGGAAATCCGGACCCAGTTTTGTCGGCAAAGGATGTAAGAGAAACCTTCAGAAGGATGGGAATGAATGATGAAGAAACAGTTGCCCTCATTGCTGGTGGGCATACTTTTGGAAAGTGCCACGGGGCAGGGGATCCTAAAATGGTGGGACCGGAACCGGAAAGGGCTCCCTTGGAAAATCAGGGGCTCGGGTGGATAAGCAAATTTGGAACGGGAAAAGGTAAAGATACAATTACCAGCGGGATTGAAGGTGCCTGGAAAACAAATCCTATAAAATGGGATATGGGATATTTGAGAATTTTATTTAAATACGAGTGGGAACTGACAAAAAGTCCTGCTGGTGCCTTCCAGTGGGTTGCAAAGGATGTAGAGGAAGAGGATATGGTTGTGGATGCCCACAACCCAAACATTAAGCACCGTCCAATTATGACAACTGCTGACCTTTCTTTAAAATACGACCCTTCCTTTGAAAAGATTGCCCGCGGTTTTTTGAATGATCCAAATGCCTTTGCTGATGCCTTTGCCCGTGCCTGGTTTAAATTAACACACAGGGATATGGGGCCAAAGACCCGCTATTTGGGACCCGAAGTTCCCAAAGAGGACTTTATTTGGCAGGATCCTCTTCCTGAAATTGACCATCCTCTGATTGAAAAAGAAGATATCTCAAACCTTAAATCCAGAATTCTATCTTCAGGACTTGAAGTCTCTGAACTGGTTAAAACTGCCTGGGCTTCTGCCTTTACTTACAGAAATTCTGATAAAAGGGGTGGTGCCAATGGTGCCCGTATCCGTTTTTCTCCGCAAAAGGACTGGGAAGTAAATGAACCAGAAAAACTTGAAAAAGTTTTGAAGGTTCTGGAGACCATCCAAAAGGATTTCAATGGATCTCAAAAAGATGGAAAAAGGGTTTCTATGGCAGATTTGATTGTGCTTGGAGGAGTTGCTGGAATAGAAAAGGCAGCAAAGGAGGCTGGTTTTGAGGTGCGGGTTCCCTTTACCTCTGGTAGAACAGATGCCAGGGAAGATCAAATTGATGTGGAATTTTATAATTTAATTGAACCCTTATCAGATGGTTTCAGAAATTATCAAAGAGATGAAGTAAGTTTTCCCCCTGAAGAAATGCTTCTGGATAAGGCACAACTCTTGACTTTAAGTGCTCCAGAAATGGCTGTTCTTATTGGGGGTTTAAGGGTTCTGGGGGCAAATTATCAGGATAGAAACTATGGTGTATTTACAGAAAGAAAAGGGGTTTTGACAAATGACTTTTTTGTAAATCTCCTTGATATGAATATTGAGTGGAAACCTTCCCCTGAGAACAGAAATCTTTTTGAAGGTTATGATAGAAGGACAGGTGAGAAAAAATGGACTGCTACCCGCGTGGATCTTATTTTTGGACATAACTCCGAACTGAGGGCCATATCAGAATTTTATGCTCAAGAAGATTCCCTGGAGCTATTTATAAAGGACTTCCTTTTAGCTTGGAATAAGGTTATGGCTCTGGATCTCTTTTACATAAAATAAACTATTCCAGAAGGAGCAGGGCGTCCACAATTTCAGTATAGAAATAGATTCCTCTGAATTGCTTTATTTCAATAAAAAGTTCTTCCTTAAGCCTTGCTTTGTCTCTGGAGCTCAAGCCCGTGGCTCCTATAAAACTTTCAGCAATACATATGATATTGCCTTCAAAGGAAGGTTTGATGTTGTCTTCTGGATAACCTTTACCATTTATAT
>JBBFMJ010000168.1:0-4721 GCA_037478515.1 Thermoanaerobaculia bacterium | reverse complement strand
CAAATTTTACCTTCTTCCCAAAAAGGAAAGGTTTTATGCCTTAAAGGAGGTGGACTTCTCCTGGGAAGAGGGAGAGGATATTGGGGTTGTGGGGGAGACAGGAAGTGGAAAAAGCACCCTGGGGAGGGTTTTAATTGGAATTTTGGCTTTGGAAGAGGGGTCTGTTTTATTTAATGGAAAAGATATCAATGATTTTGGAAAAAATGAAAAAAAGGATTTTAGAAAAAGAGTCCAGATGGTATTTCAGAATCCATCTTCTTCACTGAATCCCCTCCATAAAGTTAAAAATATTTTAAAAGAACCCCTGATAATTCATAAAATTGAAAAAAGAAAGTGGGATTTGCTCATAGAGGATGTGTTAAAAAAGGTAAAGCTTTCAAGGGAAGTTTTAGAGGTTTATCCAAGACAGCTTTCAGGGGGGCAGAGGCAGAGGGTCCTGATTGCCAGAAGTTTGATACTTGACCCTGAATTTTTGATTTTGGATGAGCCCCTCTCTGCCCTGGATTTATCAATCCAAGCAGAAATCATAAACCTTTTAAAGGAATTGAAAAAGGATTTAAAAATTTCTTACCTTTTAATTTCCCACGACCTGGATGTGGTATCTTTTTTATGTAATTATATTTATGTTTTTTACAGGGGATATATTCTGGAAAAAGGAGACAAGGATAATATATTAAGAAATCCTCTCCACCCCTATACAAAATATCTTCTACAAGCAAAACTTCCAAGAAATCCAGAGGAAAAGAAAATTTTTTCTCTTGAAGAAACTGAAGAGGAATTTAAAAAGGGTTGTGTCTTTATAAATAATTGTAAAGAAAGGTTTGAAAAATGTAAAAAGGAGCCAGAACTTCAAGAGGTGGAAAAGGAACATTTTGTGAGGTGTTTTAAATGGCAGAAATAATTTCTGCAAGCAGAAGGACAGATATACCCTTTTATTTTTCTGAATGGTTTATGAAAAATTTAAGGGCAGGTTTTTTAAAAATTAAAAATCCTTTCAATCAAAGGGAAATTTTTATAAGTTTGAAGAGAGAAGATATTCTGGGTTTTGTATTCTGGTCTAAAAATTTTAAACCCTTTTTAAAATATTTAAAGGAAATAGAAGAATATACAAACAAATTCCACTTTCATTTTACAGTAAATTTACATCCCCTTGAGATAGAACCCTTTAATTTAAATTTTAAAGAAACCATTAAAACCTTTGAATTTTTATCAAAAAATTATGGAAAAAATAGTTTAAGCTGGCGTTTTGACCCCATACTTTTTTCCTCAATTTTACCCTTTGAAGAACAGATAAAAAATTTTAAAAAAATTATAAATTGCCTTCAAGGGATGACAGGAAGGTGCATTACAAGTTTTATGTTTCCTTATAAAAAGGTTAAAAAAAGATTGAATTTTATTGAAGATGCAACAGAAAAGAAGATTGAAATTTTAAAAATTTTAAGGGATGAGGCAGAAGAAAAAGGAATGAAATTGTTTTTATGTTCTTCTTCCCCTTTGGTGGAAGGAGTTGAGCCATCCAAATGTATTGACTCTTTGAGTTTTTTTGGCGTAGAAGGCAAAAAATCACCTACCAGAAAGGGCTGTAATTGCGATTTTTCTCTTGATTTAGGCAGTTACGGGACCTGCAAATCCAGGTGTCTTTACTGCTATGCTACATAAGAACTATAAAGGAAATAATTTACTTTCTTTGTATTTAAAACTCAGATGAACTATTACAATGCCAATGGCAAGGAAGGTTAAAACTGCCCAGAAAATGGAGCCCACATAAGGGATTAATCTAACCAGAGAAACTAAAAGCCAGCCAATAAAAAGGGAGCCAATTTTCCCAAAACCCTTTGCAACCTTACTTCCCAGTGTCCAGAACAGGACAACAGTTCCATACGCCTTTGCCAGAAAGAGAAATCCAATCAAAGTCAAAAGAAGGGGCCAGCCAATATAAAGGGATGTAAACAGGAAAAAAAGGGAAAATAAAAGAAAAAAAAGGATAAGGGAAACAATACCCACCAGAAAACTTTCCTTAATTTTTTTCTTAAAAAGGAAAATGGAGGTGGCAATTTGAGTTGGAAAAAGCAAGGTTAAGAAAAAGGCAAAAAAGAGCCAGAAAAGGGATAAACTTATTTTATTTTGAATATTAGTCCCTTTCTCTTCCACAGGAGCAATGGTAATTTTATTTCCTTCTATAATTGCTCCCTTTTCCATTTTTAAATTTCCAAAGATAACAGTTAAATTTTGAACCCTTGCCCCTTCCTTTAAATGGCAGGTTCCACCAATTACAAAAATATCCCCTTCCACCTTTTCATCAATGGAAACAGGAGTAAAATAGGCAGTTATATCCCCTTTTAAGGGTTCCTTTACCTCTATGGGTTCAAAAAAGGAAATTATGTTTTTCTGGGAATGGAGAAAGGAAGGGATAAAAATTAAAAGGTAAATTAAATTTTTCATAATTTCTTTAAAAATTTCTTAAGTTGAAAGATTATACCCAAAGATAGGGAAGAAATTATTATCATAAGGAAAAGGGAAGCCCCAGTAATTTTAAGGGAAGGAATTAAATTAAGATGGGTAATTATCAAAATATAAGGTTTTAAAAATTCAGTATTTAAAATTGAATGGAAAATTAAAAAGAAAAATAGAAAAAAAATTGAAAGTGAAAGAAAAGGGAGCCGATCCCTTTTTCTTAAAACAGGTGGAAAATCAATTTTTAAAGGACTCTCCCTGAAAACCTTCTCTTCAAGAAGCCCGGTAATGACCCTCTGTTTTTCCAGTTTTTCTATACAATCCTGACAGGTTCTAAAATGGTTTTCTATCTCTTCAGGAGTTTTTTCCCCTTCTAAATAGTCAATCCCAAATTCCAGAAGGAGTTCTTCACAATTTTTCATTTTCTTCCTCCATCATCTCCAAAAGGTACTGCCTTGCCTTAAAAATTCTGTTTTTAACTGTCCCCAATTTTAAATTTAGAATCTTTGAAATTTCTTCATAGGAAAGTTCTTCCAGATGCCTTAAAACAATAACTTCTTTAAACTCTTCTGGAAGCTTATCCACTAAATCCCATAGTTTTCTGTTTCTTTCCCCTTCCATTAAATTGGACAGAGGATTTTTATCCGTAATGGCACTTCTTTCAGAGAGTTCAGTTCTTAAAATATGCTGTTTTCTTAAATAGTCAATGGAGAGATTTTGTGCAATTTTAAATGCCCAGGTGGAAAATTTATAAGAAGGATTAAAATTCTCTAAATTTAAATAGATTTTCAAAAATACCTCCTGGGTAAGCTCCTTTGCCTCATCGGGGCTTTTAATTTTAAAAGAGATGAAAGAATAGATTTTATTCCACCACCTTTCCACAAGAAGGGAAAAGGCATTTTCATCCCTCTGGGCTTCTTTAAGGAGTTCTTCGTCACTTCTTTCTTCATCAATCATTATACGAAACCTGTCTTGCAAAGTTTTCAAAAATATAGTATACATAAATTATGCTTCAAGAGGAAGCCATACTTTTAATACTCCTTGCCCTTTCAGCATTTTTTTCTGCCTCTGAAACAGCCCTTACCTCCCTTTCCCATACAGCCCTTCAACATTTAATTGAAAAATCCCATAAATCATTAAAATTATGGCTTTCAAACCCAATAAAAGTGCTCATAACCATTCTCATTGGAAACAACCTGGTAAACATCTTCGCTGCTTCCCTGGCCACTGTCCTGGCAAAAAAACACTTTGGAAACCTGGGCATTGCACTGGTGGTGGGAATAATGACCTTCCTTATTATAACCTTTGGAGAGATAATTCCTAAATCCCTGGCAAGAAAATACAATGAAAGAATAAGCATCCTTTTTATGCCACTGATCAGGTTGTTTTTCTATCTTTTTTATCCCTTTACCTTCATTTTTTATAATCTTACAAAACTTGTATCCAAAAAAGGGGAAGGAGGTTTTAAGGAAAGGGATTTAATTTATGCCATTCAAATTTCTTCTCAGAAGGGATTTCTCCCTGACAAAGGGGCAAAAATTCTCTTTTCCGTGCTCTCTTTAAAAAATTTAAAGGTATCAGACATTATGATTCCCAGAATAAAGGTTTGCTATGCCTCCGCAGACACCAGCAAAGAGGAGCTTCTAAAAAAATTTATGGAAAAGGGCTTTTCCAGAATGCCCATTTATGAGGAAAGGGAAGACAATATAATAGGAATTTTACATGCAAAAGAACTCTTCAAGGATTATAAATCCATAAAAGAAATTTTAAAACCGCCAATTTTTGTCTTTGAAAACCAGAGAGCTTTTTCAGTACTGGATAAAATGAGAAAGGAAAAAATTCATATGGCTTGTGTGGTGGATGAGTATGGAAGTTTTATTGGGATTGTAACCCTGGAAGATATAATTGAAGAGATAGTGGGAGAGATAGAGGATGAATATGATAAAAAGGAAGAAAAATATCAAAAAATAAGTGAAAATGAATATTTATTCAAGGCAGACACTCCTCTTTCAGAGGTAAACAAGATTTTTCCCCTGGACTTTGAAGAAGGGGAAGGCTATAAAACCTTGGGAGGTTTTGTCTTTTATAAACTTGAAGAAAAGGGAGAAAAGGGAAAGGTTTTAAAGTGGCAAAATTATGAATTTGAAATATCCGAAGCTAAGGGAAGCAAACCCTTAAAAATAAGGGTTAAAAAAATCTAATTTTTTGTATAAACTGGCTTCCTAAAAAAGCATTTATCTTCTTTTTCAATTCATTAAAAACACCCC
>JBBFMJ010000167.1:0-4738 GCA_037478515.1 Thermoanaerobaculia bacterium | reverse complement strand
GGTTGAAGGAAAAGAAATCTTTGAAGATGACCTTATATTAAAAAAAGGAAGCCAGTCCTCTATGTGGTATAAAATAAAGTCAATTTATGTACTTCCTGTCTTTAAAGATGAAAATATTTTGGGGATATTTTATATTGACAGGATAAGAAATGAGGAAAAATTTTCAGAAGCAGAAAAACTCTGGCTTAAATTTTTGGGGAAAATTTTTCAAACTTATATGGATTTAAGTAAAGATAGAAAAATAATTGAAGACCTTCAAAAGGAAATCTGGATTGGGAATTCTTCCTCTTCTAATTTGATAAGGGAAAAGACAAGAAAGTTTTGCCATCTTTCACCGATACTTTTAACTGGAGAGACAGGGACAGGAAAGGGGCTTCTGGCAGAGCTTCTCCATAAGTTATCGGGAAGAAAGGGACAGTTTGTGGTTGTGAGTTTGCCTTCTCTCCCGGAAACTCTCTTTGAAGCAGAAATTTTTGGCTGCAGAAAGGGTGCCTTTACTGATGCTTTTGAAAGAGAAGGGCTTTTAGGGATGGCAAAGGAAGGGACACTATTTTTTGATGAGATATCAGAAATCCCTTTAAGCATTCAGGCAAAACTTTTAAGATTTATGGAAACTGGGCTTTATAAAAAATTAGGGGAGGATTTTGAGAGAAAGGTAAACTCTAAAATAATATGTGCAACAAATAGAAACCTTGAAGAGGAAGTGGAAAAAGGAAACTTCAGGAAGGATCTTTATTATAGAATCTCTACCTATAAAATAGATATACCCCCTTTGAGGGAGAGAAAAGAAGATATTGAGGATATTGCAAAACATTATTTGAAAAAGAATGGTTATTTTATAACAAAGGAAGCCCTGGAATTTTTAAAAAACTATGAATTTTTGGGAAATGTGAGGGAACTGCAAAACATTTTAAGCAGAGCCATTTTGGAAGCAAAAGATAACTCCATAGATCTTCAGGGACTGGAAAATATATTTTTCAAAAGAGAAAAAGATAGGGTGGGGGAATATCTTAAAAAGATGGAAAAGGGGGAAGATTTCTGGAATGCAGTAAAGAAAGAATTTTTAAAAAAAGATTTAAACAGGGAAGAAGTAAAGGAAATAATAAGAAGGGGACTTTCCAGAACTCAAAGGGGAAGTTTTAAGGAACTCCTGAAAGTATTTAATTTAAAAGAGGAAGATTATCACAGATTTATGGCTTTTCTTCATAAGTATAAATTAGTTGAAAAAAGTGATTAAAAAGATTGGCAAATATGAAATTTTATCTCTCCTTGGAGAAGGGGGGCTTTCCTTTGTTTATAAGGCTTTTGATCCTGTCCTTCAGAGATATGTGGCAATTAAAGTTTTAAAGGTAAGGGATGAACAGCTTATAAAAAGATTCTTCAGAGAGGCAAAGGTTCAGAGTTCTTTAGAGGGTGATTATATCTGCAAAATTTATGAATTTGGAGAAGTAGATAATATTCCCTATATTGTAATGCAATTTATAAATGGAATATCCTTGAAGGATGCCATAAAGGATCTTAATCTGGAAAAGAAATTAATAATCTTCAAAAAAATATGCGAAGCGCTGCAGGAGGCACATCAGAAGGGTTTTATACACAGGGATATAAAACCTTCAAATATCCTTATAGAATTTAAAGAAGATGGGGATGTAAAGCCCTATATAATTGATTTTGGACTTGTAAAAGAAGAAGAAAAAAGGGATTTTTCCTTTACGGGGATGGTCTTTGGAACCGTTGGCTTTATGGCTCCAGAACAGCTTAAGGGAAAGCCAGAGGAAATAGATAGAAGAACCGATATTTATGGAATTGGTGTCACCCTGTATTTTTCCCTTACAGGCAAAAAACCTTTTGAAGTGGAGGAAATAGAGGAGTTTGAAAAAGCAATAAAAGAGGAACCAGTCCCTTTGAGAAAAATAAAAAAAGATATTCCAAAGGATTTGGAAGCAATTGTAATGAAGTGTTTGAGGTTTGAAAAAGAAAAAAGATATCAAAATGTAAGAGAGTTGAAGGAGGATATTGACAATTTTTTAAAAGGAGAGCCCGTTAAAGCTAAAACTTTAGGTATTTTTTATGGAATTTCAAAAAAAATCAGGAAAAACAAAACCCTTTTTTATTTTTCTTTGGTGTTTTTAATTTTAATTTCTCTTTTTTTAATTTTTTCTATAAATATTAAAAATTTTGAAAGAAAACAGAGGATACTGGCAATTGAATTTAGCCAGCAAGTTAAGAATCTGGAAGATATGCTCTGGTACATTTATTCTTCAAAGGTGCATAACTTAAAGCCAGAAATGGATTTTATAAAAGAAAGGTTTAAACAGATTGAAAAAAATTTTAAGAGTTATGGGAAGGTTGGTTATGGCCCTGCCCATTATGCTATGGGTAAAGCATATTTGATTCTGGGGGATTTTAAAAAGGCAAGGGAAAATTTTGATCTTTCTTCAAAAAAATATAATTTCAAAGCCAGTGATATACCCTATTTTTTATCTTTATCTTCCATAATGCTTTACTTTGAGGAAAGGGAAAAAATTTTAAGGATTGAAGATAGGGATTTGAAGGAAAGGATGCTTCTTAAATTAGATGATGAATATTTTTCAGGAATAGAGAAAAACCTATCTGAATTAAAGAATAATGAAAGGGAAGGGGTAGAATTTTTAGAAGCCCTGATCTATTTTTATTCAAAAAATTATGATTTGTCTTTAAAAAAAATAGGGAAATTAAAGGAAAAATATCCTTATCTTTTAGAGTCCTTAAAACTGGAAGGTAAAATTTATAAAACCCTGGGAGATGTATTTTCTATTAAAGGTTTAAAAGAAGAGGCGATAAAAAATTATTTAAAGGCAGAAGAAATTTTTAAGGAAATTCAGGAAAAAAGGGAAAGTGACCCAGAAATATACAAACTATTATCCTCTCTGTGGTTTTCTCAAATGGATTTAAGGATTTATCAATCAGGAACATCTCCAGAGGATTTGTTTCAAAAAGTTAATTTAAATTGTGAAAAATTGTTGAATTTAAACATAGATTTGGAAGAGCCCTATAAAATTCTGGCTTATTCAAATTTAAAGATGGGTAGTTTTTATCTATATGAAGGAAAGGAACCTTTAAAATTTTTTGAAAACGCCTTGCTTAATTCCAGTAAAGCCCTTGAGCTAAAAAATGATGATTATAGAGCCCACTGGCTTTCAGGTTCTTCATTACATTCCATTGGTGCCTATAAAAGAAGCATAGGTGAAAATCCTACAGTTGAGTTTGAAAGATCTATTCAAAGTTTTAAAAAGGCGATTTCTTTAAATCCTTATGACACAAATTTACACAATGAGATTGCCCTTGCCTTCTGGAATTTAGGTGCTTTTAAGTCAGAAATGGGACTGGATCCCAGGGATTCTTTAAGGGAAGGTTTGCTTTATATAGAAAAGGCAAAAAAAATGGAAAAGGAGAGTGGACCTCTTTACAACACAGCAGGAAATTTATATCTGGAATATGCTTATTTTGAATCTTCAAATAAAGGAAATTCAGAAGTTTTTCTGAATAGGGCAATTGAAAACTATAAGGAAGCAATTAAATTAAATCCAAACTTTGCAATTTCTTATAATAATTTAGGTGAATGTTATTTGGTAAAATTTGAAAATCAAGGAGAGGAAGAGGATTTTAAAAAGGGGATTGATTATATAGAAAAAGGAATAAAAATAAAGCCAGATTTTATATGGTTTTATGTTTCTCAGGCAAGGCTGAGGATTTTAAAGATAAGGTATAAAATGGAAAAGGGAGAGGAAATTAAAGGGGATTTTGAAGAACTGCTTAAGGTTTTAAAAAAGGGAGAGGAGATTGAAAAATTTTCCTTACCCTTTTTTGAATTAAAAGGGGAGTATTATAAAATTAAATCAAATTATGAAAAGGAAAAAGGAAAGGATTTTATAAAAACACTGAAAGAAGGAATAGGGGAAATGGATAAAATAATTAAAGTAAAAGAGGCTAATGCAAAGATTTATGGTTTAAGGGGGGAGCTTTATTTCCTTATGGGAGATTTAGAAAAAGCAAAAAAGGATATTGAAAAAGCCATAAAGCTTTCCCCTGCTTTAAAAAAAGAACTTAGGTATATTTTAAAATAATATTTTATTATTCAATAATTTTAAATTTTTCCTCTTCAAACCTTTCTGGGATTTGCTTTTTTTCATCAGGGTATCCAAGGGATATGAGAGAGATGGGAATAAAATTTTCTTCCAATTTTAATAATTTTTTAATAAAATCCATCCTCTCCTTTCTGGGATATATTCCAATCCAACAGGTCCCGAGTTCTAACCCAAAAGAAGCAAGGAGAATGTTCTGGGTGGAAGCAGCACAATCCAAGGCAATATAACCTTCCACTTCTTGAATATTTTTATCACCACAAACAAGTATTGCCAGAGGGGCAGTGTAGAGCATTTTGCCATAAGGGTGAAAATCGGCTATCTCTTTTAAGATTTTTTTATTTTTTATGACAATGAAAAACCAGGGTCTTCTGTTTCTGGAAGAAGGGGCATACATTCCTGCTTTTATAATTTTCCTTAATTTTTCCTCTTCCACTTCTTTTTCCTTATACTTTCTTATGGACCTTCTTTTGAAAATTCCTTCTAAAATTTCCATACTTAAAACCTCTCAAAGTATCTTGAAAAGCGATATTGAAGGGCTTCTGCAATATGTTCAGGCATTACCTTTTCTTTCCCTTCCAGGTCAGCAATGGTCCTGGCTACCTTCTGTATCC
>JBBFMJ010000166.1:0-4785 GCA_037478515.1 Thermoanaerobaculia bacterium | reverse complement strand
AAGGAATAAAAAAACCCTGGGGTGTCTTTATAAGAACCTTCTTTAATTTATCAATATTTTCTCTCAATTGCCTTGGGTACCTTAAATTTACAGGATACCTTTCCCTTCCTTCAATGGTATAAGTTATGTTTTCCCCCCCAATGGAATAGAGTATTTCAAGGTGCAAATCGTCAACAGTCAAGCCATATCTTGCAAGTTTTTCCCTTTCAGGGATAATATCAATATAATATCCACCAGAGACCCTTTCTGCAAATACACTCCTGGTCCCTTTTAAATCTTTTAAAATGTCTTCAATTTCAATTCCAATCCTTTCAATTTCTTTTAAATCAGAGCCAAATATTTTAATTCCAATTGGGGTTCTTATGCCAGTTGTTAGCATATCAATCCTACCTTTAATAGGCATTGTCCAGGCGTTTGTAATTCCCAAAAACTTCATCTTTTCATCCATTTCCTTTATAAGTTCTTCATAAGAAATCTTATCTGGCCAGATTGGTCTTAAAAACTTTTTTAAGATTTCAGGTGCCCAATTTGAATACCACCTTTTCTTTTCCCTCCAGAACTTTTCCTCCTTTAAAATTATTGTGGTTTCAATCATTGAAAGGGGTGCTGGATCTGTTGAGCTCAAAGCCCTTCCTGCTTTACCAAATACCCTTTCAACTTCTGGAATTTCCTTTAAAATTCTATCTTGCTCTTGAAGGACTCTTTTTACTTCTGTAATGGAGATCCCTGGAAGGGTTGTGGGCATATAAAGGAGTGAACCTTCTTTCAAAGGTGGCATAAATTCCCTTCCCAATTTAAAATAAAAAATTAAAGAAAAGAAAAACAGCGAAATTGCAAAAAAAATAATCTTTTTAGGATGTCTTAGAGTAAACCTGCAAACTGGCTCATAAATTTTAAAAAGTATCTTTGAAATTGGGTGCTTTTCTTCACTGATATATTTTCCCACAAAAATTGTAGAAGCAAAGGATGATAAAATTTTTGGTTTAAAATTATATGGTTCCACTCTTGCAAAAAGCATCCTCATTGCTGGGTCTAAGGTAATTGCAAGGATTGAAGCCATAAGCATAGTCAGATTTTTTGACCAAGCAAGGGGCTTAAAGAGGCGTCCTTCCTGCTCAACCAATGCAAAAATTGGAATGAAAGATACAGCAATTACAAGGAGGGAAAAGAATACAGAAGGACCTACTTCCTGGAGTGCTTCCAATCTTATTTTATGAAAATCCCCAACCTTTCCACCTTCAATCCACCTCCTGATTTTATTGTAGGCATTTTCAACTTCAACAATTGCCCCATCCACAAGGACACCAATTGAAATTGCAATCCCTGCCAGAGACATAATATTTACTGTAATCCCCATAAAATATAGTGGAATGAAGGCAAGCAGAACTGATATTGGAATTGTAAGGATTGGAACAATTGAAGATGGTATATGCCATAAAAAGATAAGTATTACAATGGAAACAATTATCATTTCAATTTTAAGTTCATGCTTTAATGTATCTATTGCCTTTTCAATTAAGGAAGACCTATCATAAGTTGTAATTATTTTAACTCCTTCAGGCAAAGATGGCTCAATTTCCTTTATCCTTTCTTTTACTCTTTTTATAACATTTAAAGCATTTTCTCCATGCCTTGCCACGACAATTCCACCTACTGCTTCTCCCAGTCCATCTAAATCAGATACCCCTCTTCTTATCTCTGGTCCTTCTTGTACATTGGCAATATCTTTAATTAAAATGGGAACTCCTTTTTCCGTCACTTTTAATACAATATTTTCAATTTCCCTTATGTTTTTTAAATAACCCCTCCCCCTTACCATATATTCAAAGCCAGAAAACTCGATAAGACGCCCCCCAACTTCATTATTTGAATTTTTTATTGCAGAAATTATATCTTTAACACCAATGTTATAAGAGGAAAGCTTATTTGGATCCACTGAAATTTGATATTGTTTTTGATAACCACCAATGGATGCCACCTCCGAGACCCCTTCAACAGATTGCAAGGCATACTTTAAATTCCAATCCTGAAGACTTCTCAATCTATCAAGAGGAATTTTTCCCGATTTGTCAACTAAAGCATACTGAAATATCCATCCAACTCCAGTTGCATCTGGACCAATTTCAATCTTTACACCTTCTGGTAAATTACCCTCAATTTTTGAAAGATATTCCAAAACCCTTGACCTTGCCCAGTATATATCTGTACCATCTTCGAATATAGTATAAATAAATGAAAACCCAAAGTCCGTAAATCCCCTTATACTTTTTACTTTTGGCGCACCTAAAAGTGAGGATATTATTGGATAAGTCACCTGATCTTCAATTACATCGGGGGGCCTATCCCACTTTACAAAGACAATTACTTGGGTATCTGATAAATCAGGCAAAGCATCCAACCTTATTTGTTTTAAAATATAATAAGCATAAACACAAAGAGAAATTACAAGCAAAAGAACAAAAATTTTATTTTTTGCTGAAAATTCAATAATTTTTTTTATCATATTTCACTCCTCAATGCTGATGAGAAATGGCTGCACCAATTCTTGCCTCTGAATCAAGCAAAAATAACCCCCGGGATGCCACAACTTCACCTTCTTTAAGTCCACTCTTTATAATTGTTTTTTCATCTTCAATAAGGGAAACTTCAATTTCCCTTCCTACAAAATTATTTTCTCCCATTTCAACAAAGACAATTTTCTTCAAACCAGTATCAATAATTGCAGAAGAAGGAATAATTATGCCTTCCTCTTCCTTTAATTTAATTTTCAAATCCACATACATATTTGGCATCAATTTCAAATCTTTATTTTCAACTTCTAATCTAACTTTAATTGTCCTTGTATCCTCATTTATATATGGATAAATATAACTCAACTCTACCTCTTTTTTATATGAGGGATCAAATGGAAGTTCAATTATGCTCCTTTGTTTCAAAGAAATAAATGGGGCAACTGCTTCATATACACTGCCTTCAATCCAGACCACAGAAAGGTCTGCAATTTTAAAAAGTTCCATTCCACTTTCAATTTTTTTTCCTTCATAAACATCTTTTCCAATTACAAATCCAGAAAATGGAGAATACAAAGTAATATTTTTTTGAATTTCACCTTCCTTTTCTAACTTTTCAATGAAGTCATCCGGCACATCTAAGAGCAAAAGCTTTCTTTTTGAATTTTCATACAAAATTTTTGTACTTTTTCTAAATACTTCAAATTCAGAACTTTTTGATTCCTCATATGCCTTTTTAGCTGATAAAAATTCACTCTGGGCACTATAAAGCTCCTGAGAGTAAATAGACAGGATTGGTTGGCCTTTCTCAATGTATTGTCCTTCAAAATTTAAATATAATTTTTCAATCCATCCAGAAACCTTTGTATAATAAGTTTTAACTCTCCTTTCATCGGGTAAAACATAACCAACTGTCTTTATGATTGAAGAGAGTTTCCCTTTATATGCCTTTTCCTTTTCTATACCTGATGCAGCCAATACATTTTCTTTTGTTTTAACTTCTCCTAAACTGGAAACTTTTTGTTCCTTATTTTTCTCTACTGGAACCAGATCCATTCCGCATTTTGGGCATTTACCTTCCTTTTCTGATATGACTTCTGGATGCATGGGACAGGTATATTGAATTTTTTCCTCCCTTTCAATGGGTACAAGTTTCATCCCACAAATTGGGCAGTCCCCTGGTTTGTTAGATATATAAGTTGGGTGCATTGGACAGTGGTATTTTATATCTTCCTTTAATTCTTTTTTACAAGATATTCCAAAAATAATTGAAAAAGATAAAAATAAAATTAAAAATATTTTTTTCATACTCTCCTCCTAATTTTCTAAATGGAATAAAATTTTTGAATAAGCTTTAAACTTTTCTGCCTCAAGCTTTGATACTTCCACTATACCTTCAATCCATAAATTTATATTCTCCATTACAGTGGAAAAATCACCCTTTGCTGAAACATATAAAGAAATGGCTGCTTCAATGGTCAGCGAAGCACTCTTAAGGTAACCCTCATTGTACAATTTTATTCTTTCATCTAAATTTTTAACCTGTTCCATTGCTCCATTGATATCCTCTTCAATTTTAAGTAATGCCTCATTCATCATTTCCTTTAACCCTTCAATTTTCTTCTCCTGTGCTAAAATCAGAGGAATTTCCTTTGCCTTTTTCCAAAAAGGAAGTTCTATTGAGGTTCCAAGGGTGATAACTGGCTCCATTCCTCCTCTTAACCCTAAACCAGAAAAAGCTATGATATTTGGTTTGAGATCCAGTTTACTCTTTAGAAGCTCTTTCTCATTTAACCTTTCCAATGTGGAATAATATTTAAGCAATGGGGAATTTTCTCTTGCCTTCTCTTTAACCCTTTCATCAAAGGAATATTCCATAAGATTTGAAATTTTTAGGTCATTAAAATTTAATGAATAACCAGTTATTCTTTTTAATTCTTCAAAAAGTATAAAAATATTATCTTCTATTTCTTTTAATTTTGTCTCATACCTGTATAAATTAACTTCAATTTTCAAAAAATTTTCTTGGTTTTCCCCTGAAGATATCTTACCAGATAAGGCAATTTTTAAAGAATTTAGAAGTTCAATTCCTTTTTTTATCCCTTCTTTTTCTTTGTTTAAAGCATAAATTTCTCCATATATTTCCCTTATCCTTTTTCTAATTTCTGCCTTTGCAATTTCATAAATAGTTTCAGAAACATCTTTATTACCTTTTGCAATTTCTTCCATAGCTTTTCTTTTCTTTGGATAAAGTAAATTTTGCTCTAATTTTAAT
>JBBFMJ010000165.1:0-4804 GCA_037478515.1 Thermoanaerobaculia bacterium | reverse complement strand
CGTATATTTAAATCAGGAGGTAATATGTATCTTTTTTTTATATTTTTATTCTCTTTAAGTTTATTTTCTAACGAGGCAAAACTGGTATTTCATCCAGACATTTGCGGGGAAAAGGTTGTCTTTGTATATGAAGATGACCTTTGGATTTCCAATTCCCTTAATGGTAAAGCCTTTCGGCTTACAAACCATCCGGGGAAGGAAAACTTTCCAAAGTTTTCAAAGGACTGCAACCAGATTGCTTTCTTGGGAAGTTATGATGGAATCCCTGAAATCTATACAATCCCCTCTCAGGGGGGCGTTCCAAAGAGGGTAACCTATCATCCTTCACAGGAAAGGGTTTCTGGGTGGTCTGAGGATGGAAAATTTATTTATTTTACTGCTTCCTATGAAATGGACCCAAAACTTTATAAGGTCTCCATTGAAGGGAGCTACCCTGAAAAAATTGAAATTCCAAAGGTTAGTTTTGCCTCCATTGATGAAAAAAACAATCTGATTGCCTACGTCCCAACAAATTCTTCCAGAATGAACTGGAAGGGTTACAAAGGTGGACAGCAGGAAGATATATATCTCTTTGATGGGAAAAATTCTAAATTTGAAAAAATAATCTCCTGGGAGGGCTTTGATAGTTTCCCTATGTTTTATGATGGAAATATTTTCTTTGCCTCAGACAGAGAAGATGGAAGGATGAATCTTTACAAATATTTTTTAAAAGATAAAAAAATAGAAAGATTGACCTATGAAAAGGAATGGGATATAGAAATGCCTTCTCTGGGAGGGGATAAAATTGTCTATGTAAAAGAAGGGTCTCTGTGGGTTTATGATATAAAGGAAAATAAAAACCTTAAAACAAATATAGAACTTTCTCTGGAAAGGTGGCAAATGATGGAATATTACCTGGATCCTTCAAAATATGTTCATAGCGGCTTTCCATCAAAAGACGGGAAAAAAGCAGTGGTGGAAGCAAGGGGGGATTTATATTTAATTGATCCCGAAATGGAAAAGGCAGAAAACCTTACAGAGACCTCAAATATAAGGGAAATCCATCCAGCCCTTTCCCCTGATGACAAATTAATTGCCTTTTTCTCAGATGAAACAGGGGAATATGAACTTTACACAATGGAAGCAAAAAAAGGCGGAAAGAAGACCCAGATTACAAAAAATTCAAGGACCTATTACTATGAACCAAAATGGTCACAGAAAGGTGGAAAGATTGCCTTTCAGGATAAGGACTTTAATCTATATATTGCAGATACAGAAAAAAACACTTATAAAAAAATAGACAGATTTTACTACTTAAAAGACAATGAAATTTTCTGGGAATGGGTGGACTTTTCCTTTTCTCCCGATGGAAGATACCTTGCCTATTCTGTGGTTGAGGAAAATATGAATTCTGCAATTAAAATTTATGATATTAAAGAAGATAAGGTTTACAGATTAACCGATGGATATTTTGATGACTTTTCCCCTTCCTTTGATAAAAAAGGTTTCTTTTTATTCTTCCTTTCCAATAGAAATTTTAAGCCAATGCTGGACCCCTTTATGGACAACAATGTAAATGTGAATACCACCTGTATTATGGCTTTCCTTTTAAAAGATGAAGGACCTGAACCCTTCACAAAAGAATTTTACAATATCTATAAAGATAAAAAGATTGAAAACATTGAAATTGATTTCAGAAATCCAGAAAAAAGAATCTTTAAAGTGCCAGTAAAGGAAGGAACATACAAAAATCTTCAATCTATAGAAAGTGGTCTATTATATTTATCCAAAAAGGATTTTGGCTTCCCTGGAATGGAGGAGTTTTTTGACCCAAAAGGTGTTTCCTTTTATAATTTGATGAAATATGATATTGAAGAAGAAAATACGGAAACTATTACTGAAAATATAGGCGACTTTAAAATATCTCAGGATGGAAAAAGGGCTCTTTACAGGGCAAAAAATGAAATAGGGCTACTGGATATAAAGGAAAATGCTAAAAAGGAAAAAATTTCTTTCTATTCATTAAAACAAAAAATAAATCCCCAAGAGGAATATTTTCAAATTTACAGGGATGTATGGAGGCAGATAAGGGACTTCTTTTATGATCCAAATTTGCATGGAAGGGATTGGAATAAGATTTATGAAAAATATAAAAAGCTTATACCTCATGTCTCAACACGAGAGGATATGAATTATATAATTGGACAACTAATTGGAGAACTTTGTGCTTCACATGAATATATTGTAGGAAGGGGTGGTCCAAAAAGGATAGAGATAGAAAAGGCAAATATGGGGCTTTTAGGTGCTGAAATTGGGGTTGATAAAAAGGGATTTTATTTCCTCAAGCATATTTATAATGGAAGGCAGGATAAAGAAGACCTTAAGAATCCCCTTGAAGCCCCGGGACTTAATTTAAAGGATGGGGTGTATCTTTTAAAAATAGATGGAAAAGAGGTCTCGTCCAAGGAGAACTTAAACAAATATCTAATTGAGAAGGCAGAAAAGGAAGTAATCCTTACTGTAAATGAAAAACCTTCACTGGAAGGAGCAAGGGATGTAAAGGTCAAGACCTTATCCTACCTTTATGGAGTTCAATACTATGACTGGATAAATAAAAATAGAAGATTGGTAGAAGAAAAGACAGGTGGAAGGGTTGGCTATATGCACCTTGCTGATATGGATGAAGAAGGGCTCTCTCAATTTGAGGAGGCCTTCAGAGCTTTAAGATACAAGGATGGACTTATAATTGATGTAAGGTCCAATGGTGGTGGTTTTGTCTCCTGGTTTATCATTGATAAACTGGAAAGAAAATTAAAATACTTAACCCAGACCAGGGATTTTAAAGCTATGAGATACCCCCATGGTGTCCATTCTGGACCCATTGTGGTTTTAATAGATGAAGAAACGGGTTCTGATGGAGAGGTTTTTTCCCAGCATATCAAGGATTTAGGTCTTGCTACAGTAATTGGAACCAGGACCTGGGGAGGGCTTATTGGAATTATCAACATGCTTCCTTTAATTGATGGTGGTTCTGTAACTCAATCCAATGTGGGTTTTGCAAATTTAAAGGGTGAGTGGGTTGTGGAAAACTGGGGAGTGGTGCCAGATATTGAAATAGAGCAGACACCTGAAAGGGTTATAAAAGGGCAGGATCCTCAACTGGAATTTGGAATTGATTATATCTTAAAGAAACTTAAAGAAAAGCCACTGCAGGAATTAATTCCACCTCCCTTTCCTGTAAAATAACATAGATGAAGACGGAAGGAATTTCAGGGCTCCTTTCCCCTTTTGTTAAAAAATTCAGAATTGAAATTGCCCTGAAATTCATAAAAGAAGGTATGGAAGTTCTGGATATAGGTCCTGGTTTTGGGGAAATAATAAAATCTTTGCCATCAGAAGTAAAATACACAGGAATTGAAAGGGATGAATATCTTTTCAAATACCTAAAGGAAAAATACCCCCAAAGGAAATTTATTTCAGGGGATGCAGAATTGATCCTTGAAGAAATTGAAGGAAAATTTGATGTAGTTCTTCTTCTTTCTGTAATAGAACATTTAAAAAATCCAGAGGAACTCATAAATAGATTAAAGGAAAAACTAAAGGAGGAGGGAAAAATTTTAATTTACACCCCTTCAAGAAAAGCAAAAGGGATACTCTATCTGGGTTCAAAACTGGGCTTGCTTTCAAAGATAGCAGAAGGTGAACACCAAAAATTGTTCAATAAAAATGATCTAATTGAAAAGATTGAAGGTCTTGGATTTAATTTAATATTTCAAAAGGATTTTTTCCTCTCTTTGAGTCTTTTTCTTGTATTTGAAAAAAAAAGTTAAATTAACTAAAATAGGGTAGATGGAAAAGAGAATTCTGCTGGTTGATCCTGTCTATACCCGGCTTTTGCTTGAAAAGACCTGTCTTTCAAGAAAGGAATATCAGATATTCACTTCTCAGAAGGGCTCAGAAGGGCTAAAAAAAGCCAGAGAAATAAAACCCCATCTAATCCTTTTTTCTTCCAGCTTAGGAGATATTGACGGAGCAATTTTTTGCAAAAAAATTAGAGAGGATGAGGAAACCAGGAAAACTTCCCTTTTGCTGGTAGTGGCAAAAGAGGAAGACCATAAGGTAAGTGAAATTATGGCTTCTGGTTGCAATGATTTCATTACTTTCCCTTTAAATAAATTAATTCTGGATCAAAAACTGGGAATCTATTTAAATATAGCCACCAGAAAGGCAGCCAGAATTATGGTTCAGATAAAGATTGAAGCAAAATCTTATCAGGGTTTTCACCTGGGAACCTCTGTTAACCTATCAAAATCAGGGATGCTTCTGGAGACACCAATAAATTTAAACAGGGAAGAAGAAATCTTTTTAAAATTTTTCCTTCCAAAAAGTTTGAAACAGATTGAAACAAAAGCTATGGTGGTAAGGGAAGAAAATCTAAAAAATTTAAAAAGATATGGTTTGAAATTTGTTGAAATGGATCCGGATTTTGAAAAGATGGTGGAAGAATTTACAGAAAAAGAATAGTTTTATATGGTAAAATAGAGTGATATGAATGAAAAAATAATGCAATACTTGAAGGATTTTGCTTTAAAATTACAGAAGGAAATGGAAAGTTCTCCTTCTCTGGAAGAATTTCTATCCCGACTGGAGGAAGATGGTTTTGATGGTCAGCTGGATGTGGAATTGATTTTATCAAATCAAAATAAAAAAGAGCAAAACTTACCCTTAAAGACAAAAATTTCCTTTAAAAATGATATAAAAAATAAAGCCCAATTTATATTGACCATTGAGGATCTGGACTTTTTAAGATCCCTGGGAATTGAAC
>JBBFMJ010000164.1:0-4868 GCA_037478515.1 Thermoanaerobaculia bacterium | reverse complement strand
GCAGCAAAATTTACAAAGGGTTATGGAAATACAATAAATGTAACCTATGATAATACCACCTGCAGTGCAAACCACATATCAATTCTTTACAACACTATTGGAGTATGGAGTGGATATTCTGGTTGTGCCCTTGCAAATGGTGGCTCAACTGGTTCCACCTCATTTGATTCAACTGGACAAAATAATGTTT
Source organism: Thermoanaerobaculia bacterium (assembly GCA_037478515.1). Classification (GTDB taxonomy): domain Bacteria; phylum Acidobacteriota; class Thermoanaerobaculia; order UBA2201; family UBA2201; genus JBBFMJ01. The sequence continues at coordinate 4,678 of JBBFMJ010000164.1, read as the reverse complement.
GGTATAACATAATATGGGTAAATGGCACAGCAGGAGGGCATCCTGGATTTTCCTCTCAAGGTGAAAGGAGCTGGAATGCCACAGGACTCTGTGGAATAGCCTCAGATGACCACTCAGATAATACCTGTAATTAAAAGGGATATCAAAATTCCCTTAATAAAAAAGCAAAAATTTTTGATAGTTTTCTTAAGTTTGTGTAAAATATTCAAGAGGAGGAATTCATGAAAAAATATTTTTTATTTTTCTGGTTTTTATTTTTTGCAGTCCTGTCCTTTTCTTTTAAAGAAAAACAGAAAAAATCAAATCTTGATGAACTGGCTTATATAGATAAGTACTTGAGAGTAGTGGAAACAGTGGAAGATTTCAGAAATATATCAGGGCAAAGTTTTGCTTCTTCCAAAGGAATATTGAATTTTTTGCAAGAAAATGGGTCTCCCTGGTATGTTCTTGTGGATTTAAGGAGAGGTGTTCCAGATTTAATTGATGGAGGTGCAATTCCCTTTATACCAGGTCCTGCAAATAACCTGGATTTCTATGATTTTGAAGCAAGCTGCAATTCTATTCAGTGTATTTCAAAAGAAAAAGTGGAGGAGTTGGCAAGGAATTTCTTGAGAAAATATCCAGAACTGTTTCCAGTAAAACAGGAAGAAATTCAAATAGACCCAGATGGGACAATTCCCATAGGGGAGTCAATTTATCTCATTAGGTTTCAATGGTTCTACAATGACATTCCTGTTGAAAAAGGTTCTATTTATTTCATAATAAACAATGGAAATTTAATACAAATATCTTCAAAAAATATTGCACCTATAGACCTTGACACAAATCCAACAATTTCTAAAAGGGATGCATTTATTATTTTACAACAATATTTAGGTAAGGAAGGGTTGACAGAAAAAGATATATTATTAAATGATGGTTCTCTATTAATCATACCTGTTACAAAAGAAGGATTTGATCCAAATGTTTATTCCGGTCCTATTGGAAATATGGCATCCTTTAAACTTGTATATAGATTTATATTTAAAAGAGAAAATGTTCAGGGAACCTGGGAAGGACTTATTGATGCCCATTCGGGGCAGATTTTAAGGTTTGTTGATATAAACATGTATGGGAAAATTCAAGGTGGCGTATACAAAACAGATAAGAATCCAACCCAGACGGAAGTAATAATGCCTTTTCCTTATGCCGACTATGGTCCTGGGCTCTATTCTGATATAGGTGGAAACTTCCCTGGAACATCTGGAACATCAACAATGACAGGAAGAACAGGTTCAGCAGGAAATGTAGGATCAGTTGATATAGTAGATAACTGTGGATCAATATCTCTGGCATCAAATGCGCAGGGGTTGATTGATTTTGGTTCCAGTGGAGGAACTGACTGTACAACCCCAGGGTTTGGTGGAGCAGGAAATACACATTCTGCAAGAACACAATATTACAATGTTGCCTGGATTAAAATAAAGGCATACACCTATCTTTCGGGAAACACTTGGCTTCAAGGAGTATTAACAGATAATGTAAACATAAACGATACCTGTAATGCTTATTGGAATGGGTCTATAAATTTTTTCAGGTCTGGTGGTGGGTGTGGAAATACAGGAGAACTGCCAGGGGTATCCCTTCACGAATGGGGACATGGAATGGACGACAATGATGGCTCAGGTGGGGATTCCCCACCCGTTGAAACAAGGGCTGACTGGACAGCAATACTTCAAACCCATCAGTCCTGTGCAGGAGGAGGGTTCTTTGTTTCTTTGAATCAAGGATGTGGACAGGTTCCACCACCCGGGACTGGATATAATTGTGGTGGCTATGGGGATTGCTGTTTGAATTGCTCTGGAATAAGGGATGCTGACTATGCACAGCATCTAAAAAATACTCCCTGGACTGCACAAAATAATGCTGCATGCGGTGGAACTGTATGGAGTTCCTGTGGAGCTGGATGGTATAATGGACCCTGTGGATGGGAAGACCATTGCGAATCAGGAATTTCCACACAAGCGCTATGGGATATGGCTATAAGGGATCTGCCAACATATTGTGGAATGGATACTACATCTGCCTGGCAACTCATTGACAGGCTTTTTTATTCTTCAATGCCACAAATGGGAAATATGTACACCTGCTCTTCCTGTACTACAAGTGGCTGCACTGGAAATACATTGTATAATTTATTCAGGGCAATAGATGATGATGGGGATGGAACAGCAAATGGAACCCCCCATGCACAGGGAATATACAGAGCACTTGCAAGGCATAACATTGCCTGCGGCAATGCCTCCGACCCAGCAAATCAAAATCAGGCATCCTGCCCAACGCTTAATGCACCAACTTTAACAGGAACGGCAGGAAGCAATTCTGCAATTTTGAACTGGACATCAGTTACAAATGCAACAAGGTATTTTGTTTTCAGAAATGATACCTCCTGTAGCTCTGGATTTACAAAGATAGCAACGGTTAATGCTCCAACAACCACATATACAGATGCCACAGCAACAAATGGCATAACATCCTATTACAGGGTTCAAGCAGCCACAAACAATGACTCCTGTGTTTCTGCTATGAGTAATTGCGTAGAAGTAACACCGCAACCCTGTGCGGGTTCAGTAACCTTAGATAAAAATATTTTCAATTGTGCAGATACCGGAACTATAACAGTCCTTGATTCAACAGCCCCTTCATCACCATTTACAGTGGAGATATGGTCAACAACAGATCCAACGCACAGAACAGTTCAGGTAACAGGTGCACCTTCCACCTATACAGGAACATTTACAACTACCACTGGAACCCCCGGAACAAATCAAGTGAAGGTCTCCCATGGGGGTACAATTTATATAAGATATACAGACCCAGATTATTGTGGTACACCCAATGTCCAGGTTGAAACCACCGCCTCCGTTGATTGCCAGGGACCTATAATTTCAAATGTTCAGGCAATAAATGTAACTGGTAATAGTGCAACAATTACCTGGGATACCGACGAAAATGCTAACAGCAGGGTTGATTATGGAACATCAATCCCTCCAGGTTTAAATCAACAGAATTTAACTTCATTTGTTACAGCACATTCTTTGTTACTTACAGGTCTAAATGAATGTACCCAATATTATTATTCCGTGACCTCTTCTGATACGCTACAAAATACAACGATAGATAACAATGGAGGAAATTATTATACTTTTATAACAGGTGTAAATACAAATCCAACATATACATCAACAGACGTGCCCAAAAACATACCTGATCTTACCACAATAACTTCTATAATAAACGTGACAGATAACAAAATAATACAGGATGTAAATGTAACAATTGGAAATATAACCCATACCTATGACGGGGATTTGGACATTTTCCTGATTGCTCCGGATAATACAAGAGTTGAACTTTCAACAGACAACGGCTCTTCAGGGGACAATTACATAAATACTGTATTTGATGATGAAGCATCCACATCAATTACAACAGGGACAGCACCTTTTACTGGTTCCTTCAGACCAGAGGCAACTTTATCAGTTTTGGATGGAAAAAATGCGCAAGGGACCTGGAAATTGGAGATATCAGATGATGCCTCAGGAGATACTGGGATACTAAACAGCTGGTCAATGACCTTCACATATCCTCCACAGTCCTGCGGACCTTCTCTGGAATATCAGTCATCAACTTTTACAGATACCTGCAATGGAACCGGGTCAGGGAATAATAATGGGATAATAGATGCAGGAGAAGATATACTGCTTCAGATTACACTCCATAACAATGGAACCGCAGGTACAACCGGCATATATGCAACAATTTCAACATCAACTCCTGGAATTACAATTACTGATAACTATGCAACATTTCCAAATATTTCAGCAGGTGGAACAGGAACATCAATATCAAATCATTTCTCTTTTAGAGTGGGAACCTCTGTCTCCTGTGGAACACAGATAAACTTTACAATAAACATCAACTCAAATGAAGGCTCCTGGACTGATACTTTTAGTTTAACAGTGGGACAATGGACTGGTGGCACGCCTATAAATTTATGGAGTGAGTCCTTTGATGGGACAACCTTTCCACCAGCAGGGTGGAGCCAGATAGATGTATCTGGAACCTCAGGCAACTGGGCAAGGGCAACAGGAACTGTCCATCCATCAGGTGGAGGAACCCATTCGGGTGCAGGGCTTGCTTATTTTAATTCCTATAATGCCACCAGCGGGAACTCCACAAGGTTATACAGAACTTCAGGGACAACAATACCATCTGGTTCTTCCTCTGCTTCTCTGGTTCTATGGATGTACCATGACACCGGCTATACAAGTAATGACAGAATACAAATACAGGTCTCTTTAAATGGTACAACCTGGACAAATGTAGGAGCAGAGATTCCAAGGTATGATGGAACCACGGGATGGAAACAGCATACTGTTAATTTGTCAAGCTATATTGGTCAATCAATTTATATAGGAATCCTTGGTATAAGCGGATATGGAAATGATTGCCATATTGATGATGTAAGTTTAACCTATACACCAGCCGCGGTCTGTCAGATGAATTCCTGTACTCCTTCTGCTTCAGCACCACCACCTGTAAATCATACTGGCACAAAGGCAGCAAAATTTACAAAGGGTTATGGAAATACAATAAATGTAACCTATGATAATACCACCTGCAATGCAAACCACAT
>JBBFMJ010000163.1:0-4882 GCA_037478515.1 Thermoanaerobaculia bacterium | reverse complement strand
GCCATAGTTCATAGTCCTCGCAAGCAGGAAAGCTTTCATCAAAGAGCCCAACCAGATCAAAGAGTTCTCTTTTTATTAAAACAGAAGAAGGTGAAATTACACATAACTCTAAAGATCTTTCAAATTGATCCCCCCCTCCCTTCTTATGTTTTTTTAATTGTTTTAAAGGTTTCCCATCTTTTATCCATATTTCATTTGTATGAACAATTAAATATTCTGGATTTTCCTTAAAAAATTTTAACTGTAAAGATAATTTATCTTCCAACCACAAGTCATCTGAATCTAAAAAAGCAATAAATTTCCCTTTTGATGCCAAAATTCCAAGATTTCTGGCTGAAGCAGGCCCTTTATTTTCTTGAAAAAAATATCTTATTGGATAATTTTTTATTTCTTCATATGTCCCATCTGTTGAGCCATCATCTACAACAATTATTTCTTTTTCCACTTCTTTTTGTTTTAAAACTGAATCCAGGGTTTCTTTTAAAAATTCTTTCCTGTTGTATGTGGGAATTATAACACTTATGATTTCAGTCAATCTCCTTTATTTTGCTTATAACCTCCTGGGGCGGCTCAATATATTCCAGTCCATAGGAATACATCTGGTATATTCTTTCCGATGCCTTTCTTTTTACCAGGGCTTTTGTTTGAAGTCGAACCCTGCTCTTTGGAATAAAGAAAGAAATTTCCACTGTTTCTCCCACCTCCAGGGGCTTTGCAACCTGAACCAGGACTCCTGTCTGGCTTATATTTAAGGTTTTTCCCACCAGGATTTGTCCTTCTCTTTTTATTTGAATCAACGCCTGAAAGACAATTCTTTTTGGTATATTGATGAGCTTTTTTGTAATTTTTATTAAATCATTTTTAGTTACAGGTTCCAGCAGGAAGTCATTTATACCCTGAGCTATCATTTCCTCCTGAGTGATATCCTCTGGATTTATTTTTATAACATAGGATATATTTCTGGTTCTGGGCTTTTCCCTTAAGATTCTAACTGCAGAAAAACCATCTCCTTCCTTTAATTTACTGTCCAGAATGCATAAATTTGCCTTTGTCTGGGAGATTAATTCTTCACACTCCAGAAGGGAACTACACAGGTTTACCTTATATCCTTCCTTTTGCAAAACCTCAGTGATAAAATCCCTCTCCTTTTCATTTAAACAATACAGGACAATGTCGTTCATCTTTTTTGCCTCAAAATGAAATTTGCCAGTGCCTTTACTGATCCAAAGGCCTCCTTTGCCAGTTGCTCATCAGAAATCTTAATTCCATAAATCTTTTCCACATGCATTGCCAGTTCCAGGGCATCCACGGAATCTAGTTCCAGTTCTCCCCCAAAAAGGGGTTCCTCATCTTTTATATCCTCGGGCTTTATTCCTTCAAGCCTTAGTTTTTCAATTATCAAACTCTTCAACTTTTCAATAAGTTCCTTCTCTTCCATAAAAAGGGCTCCTTATTTTTTTATAGCTTCCAAAAACTTTCCATTTTGAAAAAGAGATGCAAAACCATCCAGAATAGCATCGGACAAAGATTCCAGGTAATTTTCCAGTTTATAAGACCTTCCAAATCTTTTGGCACTCCCCATTATCCTATCCTCCCAGAGTACAGAACCTCCCTTTAAAATTTTTATATCCAACCATACTTCTGCCTTATAAAGGTTTTTCTCTTCCACATAAAATTTTATAATTTTAAGCTCCAATTTCTTTTCTCCATTTTGAACAATTTTTATTCCCACATCCTTAAACAGTTTTGTATAGACCTCCTTTAAGAAGTCCCCCACAGGGGTTGCCGTGGTAACTGGCAAAATTTTTCCTTTATCTTCCTCTTCTTTGTTTTCTCCAATTAAATTTTTATCCTCTCTTTCATCATAAAAATCCCCAAGACAAAGGGAAACATTAGTTAAGCCTGAAAGATCCAAGTTATCATAATCAGAAAGGGAAGAAGTGGGCTTGAATTTCAAAACCACATCCTTTAGGATTGCAGGAAAAACAAAATGGGAAAAAAGGATAAAGAGTAAAAAAAACCTTAAAAACATATGAAATCTCTAATTGTTCTTTTTGAAATCTTCCATAAACTCGCAGAGTTTTTCAATTCCTTCCAGTGGCATTGCATTGTACATAGAAACCCTTATTCCACCAACACTTCTGTGCCCTTTAAGTCCATGGAAACCCTTTGCCGATGCTTCTTTTATAAATTTTGCTTCCAGTTCCTCGGAAGGCATTCTGAAAGTCACATTCATAAATGAACGAGAGCCCTTATCCTTAACAGTTCCTCTATAATAATCAGGATATTTATCCATTGTTCCATACAGCACTTCTGCTTTTTTGTTATTTACTTCTTCAATTTTTGAAAGACCACCAATTTCTTTTGCCCATTCCAAAACCAGTTTTACAACATAGATAGCATAAACAGGGGGAGTATTATACAAAGAATTATTTTCTATGTGAGTTTTATAGGAAAGCATTGTGGGAAGTCCATCTTTCATCTTTGAGATTAAATCTTTTTTTATGGTAATAACTGTAACCCCTGCAGGCCCTAAATTTTTCTGTGCCCCTGCATAAATTAAAGAAAATTTTGAAGCATCAAACCTTCTGGACAAAATATCTGAAGACATATCACAGAAGACGGGAACTCCTTCAGGGGTTTTGGGAAATTTATGCCACTGAGTACCATAAATTGTATTATTGGAAGTAAAATGGATATATTTTGGATTTTCGGAATACTTGATTTCTTCTTCCTTTGGAAGGCGGGTAAAGTTTTCGCTTTCTGTGGAAGCTGCCACATGGGGGCTCCCAAAGAGTTTTGCCTCTTTCAGTGCCTTTTTTGCCCAGGAACCAGTAACCACATAATCAGCAACTCCACCATCTAAAAAATTCATTGGAACCATAGCAAATTGTAAACTGGCTCCCCCTCCTAAAAAGATGGTTTCATAATCATCAGAAAAACCTAAAAGTTCATGATAGAGTTTTTTTGTCTCCTGCAAAATTGCTTCAAATTCCTTTGACCTGTGTGAAATTTCAAGGATAGACATTCCCAGTCCATTATATTCCACAGTGTTTTCCTTTAATTTTTCCAGAACACTTAAAGGCAGTGTTGCAGGTCCCGGGTTAAAATTCCATTTACGCATAAGATACCTCCTTTATTTTATTAATTTTAAAACATTGTTTACCAGCATCTTAATACCACTTTCCAGTTCTTTAATTGAACTGGCAAGCATATAGGCAGGGGTTGAAACAATCCTATTTTTTGAATCAATTACAGCCATATCCACGGGGCATTCAATATGATATGCCCCCATCTTTTCAATTTTTTTTGCTACCTCTGGATCATTTCCTATGGTTACCTGAACCTTGTTTCCCAGTGCCTTTGCTGCAAGGACAGGAGCAATACAGATAAAACCCATTGGTTTTCCTTCCTTATGCATATCTTTTATCAATCTTTCCACTTCAGGGTGCAAGGTGCAGTTTTCACCTTTTTCTGCAAAGTCCGATAAATTTTTTGCAGCACCAAAACCCCCTGGAAAAATAAGGGCATCCAGTTGATCAACTTTTACATCCTTTATATTTTTTATATTACCTCTGGCAATTCTGGCCGCTTCTACTAAAACATTTCTTTTTTCTTTCATTGGTTCCTGTTTTAAATGATTTATGGTGTCTTTCTGTTCCATATCAGGTGCCATAATTATAATTTCTGCACCTTTTTTATCCAAAAATAAAAGAGTTAAGGTGGCTTCATGGATTTCTGAGCCATCAAAGACCCCGGAGCCCGATAAAACTACTCCTACCTTTGGCATATTTTACTCCTTTCTTTTTATTTTAATATGATAACATATTGGCTTTTGAAATTCAAAATATTTTAAGTTAAAGAAATTTTGATTTCCACAAAAGCTGTTAAAAAACCTGTGGAAAAATCTGTGGAAAATTTTCTAAAATGAGGATATTTCATAGGTTTTTAAAAAATTAACAAAAAATTGTGCAAGTTATAAATTACGGATAATTCAGGCACTTTCAAAATATACCATCTTTTAGGTATTCTATTTGCAAAAAAGATAAAATTTTTCCACAACTTCCAGTTTTTAATTGAATTTTAAAAGCTTATAAGAAGGAAAATTTACCGTATTTTTTTCTCTTAAAAATCTTTGAATATATTGACCACAATTGGATCCAATTTCATTTTCTTTAAGTTCCCCTAAACTTTCCACTGTCTCAAAGCCCCTTTCTTTTAAACTTTTTGAAATCTGTGAAATTTTTTCAAAATCCTCAAACCAGAGAGAAGGAATTTTATTTTTTATTGCTGAAATGGTGGGATTTACAGGGGTAATCTTTATTAAAAATTTTTCTTTAGAAAAAATACTTGCCACTTTTTCTATATCCAAATCCCTTTCTTCCATCAGAGCAAAGTTTAGAGTAATCTTTTTGTCTCCCTTTTTGAAAAAAAAATCTCCAAATTCAGAAATCTCCCTTAATGTAAATTTTTTGGCTCCATTTATCCATTTTCTTTTATTTTCATCGGTCGAATGGATGGAAAATTGTAATTGAAAATTTCCTCCAGAATAATTTTTATCCTTTATCTCTTTTAATTTTCTTAAAAAATATATTCCTCTGATAGGGGCTATAGTAGAAATTGAAGGAATCAAGTTTCTGGCTTTAATTTTTTCAGGGAGTTTTTCTAATACTTTCAATATTTCATAATTTAAAGTGGGCTCTCCAATCCTAGCAAACTGAATTTTAAATTTTTTTGAATACACAAAACCATCAGGAAACCTGTTTTTTATAAGAAAATTTATTTGCTCAAAGATCTCCTCTCCCTTTAAATTTCTTTTAAAATTTCCCCCAGCATCACAAAATTTACATTTAAAAGGACAGCCAACTTGAGTAGACAAGAT
>JBBFMJ010000162.1:0-4891 GCA_037478515.1 Thermoanaerobaculia bacterium | reverse complement strand
AGAAGAGGAAGTGGACCTTGTATATATTTTTGGTCTGGAAAGAAATAAGGCAAAAGAAATCTTTCCCCCTTCCAGTAACTTTCTTTTCTTTGAGAAGAATTCTTCCCTGATTTCAAATTTTGTCTCTGCCTGCCATCTGCTTAAAAGCAATAAGGCAAATGTCATCTTTTTTATTTCCCTTTGTCCTCAGCCAGGTGAAAACCCTTTTCTTTCTCAAAAGGATTTTCTTTTGGATAGAGCCAGGGAATTTGGAATAACAAAACCTCTGATGGATGAAATATTCCTCAAAAGTTATTTTAAATATGAATATTTTTACTCCAAGGAGTTATTTAAGGAAGAATTTCAACCCGTGATTGCCAATAGAGAAAAGAAGGAAATTTTTTTGAAGGACCATTTTTTTTATCAGGGAACCACCAGGGAAAACCTCAACTTGGCAGAAATGAAATCTTCCCTGCCCTGGGAAATATTTAGTGATTTTCATTTTTCCCCTGGAGCTTCAGGGGGTTGTGCTATGGTTTTGGTAAATGAAGAAGTTGCCAAAGAAAAGAATTTAAAAAATCTATGCGAAATAGGTTTTTATAATTTTTTGACAAGCAAAAGAAACCCTTTCCCCTTAAATCTTTTAGAAGCCTTTTCCCAGTGCAGGGATTTTTCTTACAGGGCAGCCCTTGTCTCAACTCCCTGTCTTAAATTTGAAGCTTTCACCAGAAGTTTTTTTTCCAATGGAGCTATTCAAAAGGAATATCTTGGAACAACTATAAGTTTGGAAGAGATAAACCCCTATGGGGGTGATTTATTTTCAGGCTGGATAGAAGGAGCGAGTTTTTTAAGAAGAATAGGATTTTTAAAAAACTATATTTTAAGTAAGAAAGGAAGGGGAATATTAATTGAAATTATCCCTTCGGGTCCTGAATTTTTTATGGAGATGGTGGTGGAATGAAACTAAATGAGGTTTTAACAGTTTTAGGTTCTGAAAAGGGATTTATTATTATAAAATTGGAAAGCAAAAATTTAAATCTTGAAACCCTTCAGCTTATCCCTTCAGGAATTGAAAAAGTAAAACAATTTAGCAATGTGAATGGTTTTGTTTTATACCTTGAAGAATTGAGGGGTCCTTCCTTTCATGATTTTAATTTGTATACTAAACAGGAAGGTCTGCTTTCAAATTATATTGATGCAGGGAAAAATTGCCTTCTTTCCTTTAAAAATTTTGAACTCCCCTTTGGAATTTATGTGGAGAAGTATGCCTCTGATATGGCTGTGGAGTTTTTAATAAAGACCGCCAATCTATTTTGTTCTCCCGGGGCTTTTATAGAATGGAGATATTCTGAAGTCCCCTTGCTTCCTCTCTTTGGAACCCTTTCAGATTTCTTTGATTTATGGGGAATTGAGAAATCCTTTAAATTTATTTTGGAAGGTAAAAGGTTGCCCATAATTGAAGCTTTTAAAGCTTTTGAAATCCCTAAAAATTTTTTACTGGAAGGTTTCCAGCGTTATTTCAAAAATTTGGATTTCTCCGAAAAATCAGGGAACATTATATTAAAAAAAATAAAGGATTATATTTTCTGGAAAAGAAAAAAGAATTTGAATTCAGAGATTTTAGAACTTTTAAAAGACTTGGTGAATCTTTACTTAAAAGATAAATTGACAAAGGAAGAGGAGGAGATTTATTTAAGGAATTATCTTTTAAAGGAAAACATTCAAAACAAGTTGAAGTACCTGGTGATGAAGGAAGAACTTAAAAACTCAGAAGTTATAGAAGATTCGAAACTTAAAAAATCTTTTATTTTATTAGGTTTTTCCCAGGAAGGGAAAGGTATCCTTAAGAGAGGTCTGGAAAGGGATTTCAGGGTCAGGATCCTTGAAAGTAACCTGGATTTATTAAAGGAAAATCTCTCTCTTCTGCCTGAAGATAAAAAATTTTCCCTTTCGACAAATATTTATGGTTTTAAAAGTTATCCAGTAGTTTTGGAAAATCTTTTTATAAAGGAAGAAGAAAAGGGGGAATTTATAAATTCCCTTTCAGAAAGGTTTGAAATAGAAGGAATTCTTTTAGTTTCCTTAAAGACCCTTAATTTAAGAGCTATAGAAAAAAAATATGGACATCCCACCAGAATTTTGGGTTACAATATTCCACCTTCATTACCCCAGAAAGAATTTGTGGAAATTATTAGGGGGGCAAAGACCTCTCAGGAAGCATTAAAAATTGCCTGCCAGTTTTTTTACCTTCTGGGATATTTCCCTGTCATAGTCTCTGATAAACCAGGATTTTTAACTTACAGAATAGTTTCTCAAGTTTTAAATGAAGCTTTTTACCTTTTGGAAGAAGGGTATCCCCCTGAAATCTTAGAAAGTGCCTTTAAACTGGAGGGTTTTCAGAGGGGTCCCCTGCAACTGGGTGATGAAATTGGTTTTTCAGTTCTTTCCAGTATTGCACAAATAAATTCTCTCAGTTATAAAGAATATCCAAAAGTAAACAGGATATTTTCAGTCCTGGCAGAACTGGAAAGATTTGAAAAAAGGTTTCCCATTAAATTTTTTATTTATAAAAACAATAAAATACATAAAGAAAACAAAAAACTTTTAAAACATCTGGGTTTAAAATTTACAAAAAATGAATTGGGAGAAGAGGAAAAGGAAGAGATTTATGAAAGATTTTTAATCACCCTTCTCAACGCCTCCTTCAATTCCATTGATGCTGGAGTTGTGGATTGGCTTGATAAAATTGATGTGGCTATATCTTTTATGATAGGAAATGCCTCTTCCAATTTGCCTGTTGTAAAACACTGTGAAAACCTTGGTTGGCAGCATATCTTAAGCATTTGCGAGAGGTTAGTTTCAAAATTTGGCGAGAGGTATTCCCCTTCCCGAGGGATTACTGAACTGTCTTCTATTCCATAATGATTAAAGATTTATTTTAGTAGCCTGCAGGAAGGCTTAAAAGCAATTTCATCAGTTCTGCCTGTCTGGCTGTGTTGGTTTTGGAGTAAATGTGTTTCAAATGGGTTCTTACGGTGTGAAGGGAAATTTTAAGTTCCTCTGAAATTTCTTTCAAATCCATACCCTTGGTCAAGAGTATGGCAATATTTTTTTCCTGAGAGGTAAATCTAAATACTCTGGTGAGGAATTCTGGATCTGGTGTTGGATAATAACTGGCATCATACAAAATTATCAAAGCATATCTCTGATTTTCCTTAACATATAATTTTTCACTTATTGGTATAACCTGAACCACTACGGGTATGGTTTTATCTTTTTTTGGGATAGCAAATATAAAATCTTCCTTCACATCATTCTCTGAATTGAAAATTTTCTTTAAGCTCTTTTTAAAGTGTATGGAAAAAACAGGGTCATTGATCTCCAGCCCATATTTTGTTATTTCAAGCCCCTCTTTTGAGGAAAGAATTGCCTCTGCTATTTTATTTAGGAATATTACATTCAAGTTTTTATCAATTATAATTATACCTTTGCCTTCAAACTCTATAGCTCTTTTAAGAATATCCAAATAGCAATCTCTTTTTTGAATCCTTATACAATATTGATAAACCACTTTTATGTAGGGGATTATTTTTTCAATTAAATCCTTTTCCTTTTGAATTAAAGGTTTTTTATTGCCTTTTTTAAATCCTATAAGGATAAGATTTTCCTTACAATTATTCAAAATTCCAGAAATAAATATATATACCTTTTCACCTTCCAGTAAAAATTTTTCAAAAAATTCTTGAAATTCTAAATTTTTTCCCTGAAACTCTTCGTTTTTATCTACAATTTTTCCCTCAGGAAGAGATTTTAAGGAATTGAATAATAGAGAATTGTTTTTTAGAATTTTTTCAAAATTTTGGAAGAAATTTTTGTTAAGTCCAAAGGAAAAGAAATTTTCATACCTGAAAGAGTCCTGGTAAAAAATCAAAAGTGCTGCCCCATCCAAATCCAGCTTCTTTGAGAAATTGCTTAAAAAGTTTTCCCAATCACAGGGATCCTGGATTAAAAAATCAAAAATGGTTGGTTCATTTACTTTCCCCTTCATATTTACCTCCAATTGTTTTATATGCAAATTTTATGCCAAAGAAGATATAGCAAAAATTGGGTATTTTTTTTGATAAATGTTCAATAATTAAACACTGGAAATGAAAAAAAATACCTAAAATAAGTTATAACATTATGGTTTATCCATTAATTAGGAAATGTTTAAATGTTGAACAATTTTTTTCTATTTTTAAAAAAAGTATATAATTTTTGAATATTATTTTTTGAAAAATCCTGTGGGTTTTTTATCCTCTGGGGGTTTTATTCCTTTGGCATCCATCAATTGCTGGTTTAATTCTCTTATTCTCTGCTGCAGTATTTGAATTTTTTCTCCAAAATCCTTTTTTAAGACCTCCATTTCTTTTCTTAATTTTTCATTTTCTGCTTTCAATTCCTTTATTACATTCATTTCATTTAAATAGAGTTTCTCCTTCTCTTGGATTTGTGCTTTTAGATAGGCAATTTCATCTTCCTTTTCCTGGAGTTGGATTTTAAATTTTTCTTCCTGTTCTTCATATTGCTTTTTTATACCCATCAAAGCCTGGATTTCTGCAAAATCTGCAGTTGATACCATAAGACCTCCTCTTGCTTTTTCTTCCACTTGAGGGAAGAGTTTTCTAAGTTTTAGGGACAAATCATCGGGATCTGGGGAATGAGCAATGGCAGTTTCATAAGTTATTGTCCCATTTACTATAAGGGCAATTAAGGATTGATTAATAGTTTGCATCCTGAAATGGGCAACAGAGGACTCAATTTCCTCTGTTATATCTTTTATATTTCCTTCTTCAATTAGCTTTGCAATCCTGGGAGTATTTTTCATAATTTCCACAGCTGCAGTAAGTCCACTTTTGTCTGCCTTTGGAAC
>JBBFMJ010000161.1:1698-4914 GCA_037478515.1 Thermoanaerobaculia bacterium | reverse complement strand
TAAGAAAAATTTTTCCCCGTTTTCTTTTAAATATTCTGCGGACTTTTCACAAACATAGTCAATTATGGGCTTCTGGACGGAGTATTTTTCATTGCCTATTGTCATTTTTATTCCTTATTTTCTATTTTAACTCTAATCCTCCCACTCATCAAGTTACTGAGCATACTTTTGAACAAATTTTCAAGCGCCTTCTTCTTTGCCTCTTCTTTCTGAATTTTCTCATCAATCGCTTGAAGAATGTCGGCTATGGCTTGCTGTTCAGAGAGGGGAGGAAGGGGGATGAGAAAAGATTTTATGAATGAAAGATTTGCGATTTTGTAACCACCTTCTTTTGCAAAATCATTATATCTATTTTGTAAATAATAAAACAAATACAAAGAACTTAATATTTGAGTGTTATTTGGCTTTAATCCTGCTACATTTTGGTTAGTAGTTGCTGGAAACATTAGGTATCCAGTTTTCCCTATGGTTGCTCCGACCATGGCAATTAAAACAGTACCTTTCTCAAAGATTTTGGCTGAAGAATTAGATAGACCTTCTTCTGTAATAAATTCCTTTGTATTATAAATAAAACAATCTTGACATTTTTCTGACCTTATCCAAGGAATTTTTCCATTTACCCAATAAGTTTCTTCCTTTTTTGACGGAGTTCCTCCACTTTTTATCTCCGACACTTCCCCCAATCTCACCACCTGCCAGTGTTCAGGTATTGAGCCGATTTCGGTTTCTTTGAGTTTTACCCTGTCCACATCAGAGAGGGGCACATTGCCATAAGTAAACAGATGCTTCATCATTGATTTTTTGATCTCTCGGGTGGCTTTTATAACAGCTTCGGTCTTTTCTTTTGCTTGCTGGATAATGGACAAAACCTCAGCAATCGCTTGTTGCTCGGGAAGGGGAGGGAGGGGGATGAGGATTTCGCATAAATCAACAAAAGCTAAAATCTGTCTTACACTTCCTCGTGATTTAGAAATTCTTTTGATTTCATTTATGTACTTTTCACTTTTTAAAATTTTGAATAGATAATGATGGTTAAGTTTTTCTTTCTCAACTATTTTGAAGACAATATACATGGGACTTACTAGACCTTTTTCTTTTTCACTAAACAAGGCAATTGAACCAACATTTACTCTTGCGGGATTATATGCAAAATAATTTTCTTCAACAATTTTGTAATTTTGCAAATTCTTACTATATACTTGCTTCTCAAAGAATTCGTTGGATAATACAAAACCTCTTATATTTGATACGGAATAAACATTAAATTTTTCATTATTCTTATTCTTAGCTTTAGATTCATTCACCACTTCCCCCAACTTCACCACTTCCCACTCCTGTGGCAATAAGCCAATTTCGGTTTGTTTGAAGTTGGTTTCGTGGTAGAAGTTAAATTTCATCATTCTTCCACCTCCCAATGTCCACCCTTATCGGGACCGATGCGTTTGATTTTCCCTTCTTGTTTGAGTTTAGCAAGGTTCCATTCTACACCACGTCTTGTAAGTCCTGTTAGTTCCTGTAATTCCTTAATGGTAACAGTTGGCTTTTCTCTGATGATATTTAAAATTTTCTCCACAGTTTTCTCCACAGTTTTCTCCACAGTTTTCTGGGTAGTTTTTTGTTCTTTTGATACCCAAATTGGTCTTTTGAATTTTATAGTAAAAAAATTAGTAAACTCAAACTCTGGCTCTACCAATCCTGCTTCTTTCACAGCATTTCTCATTCGTTCTATTCCAGAGCCAATCTTTTCCACCAATTCCACACTTTTCAAAAGGCTGAACAAGAGAGGATTTCTTGAAACGCTTTTTTTGCCAAATTCATGGGGTTGAATAGCTGGAACAAGCCCACCTGGGTTGGAAATCTCTACCCTATCATCATAAATATCAATCTGGATATTGGCTCTTTTTTCATTGTAGTCTCGGTGGGCTATAGCATTGACTACCGCTTCTCTTAGTGCCTCTTCAGGAATCTCAAGAATTTCTTTTCTGGGACCTGCATTTTCTATCCTGTACTCAAGTCGTAGGTTTCTTAAAAGAAAACCAATAGCATTTTCGTAGTTGGTAATAACATCGTTTGTAAAATCTTTTCTGTCTATAATCTTGTATTTCGTCTCTCCTTTGTACATAACGCAGGTAATAATAGCTTGCCTGAAAAACCTCTCAACATTATCACAGAAAAGAAGAACACCAGCATTTTTGAAAGAACCGTTTTCTGTGAGTACTCCTAAGTTTTTCAGAATATCCTCATCCGGGATAAGTCTTGAGATTTTTGCTCTTTTCAAAAAGTTTTCAAATTTCTCCTTACTAAAGCCATTTTGAAAAGTAAATTCTCTATTGATCACTTCGTCAAAAAGGATTTTTCCCTCTTTGTTAAAGAAATCTCTTATTTCATCCGTAGTGAGTTTTTGAGAAACAGAAGATTGCCGTATAAAAAATCCCTGAGAACAACGATAAGGCTTATTGAAGCCCTCTTCTACATTCACAATAAGGACATTTTCAAATTGATCAAAATCAATGTAAACCTGTGGGTCACAATTTCTTGCCACATCCATAATTTCTGCTTTGAGTTTATTGGAAATAGAAATACCTTTTACTTCACCTTCATCGGTAACACCAATAAAAATTCTTCCACCTTCTGTATTGGCAAAAGCCACCATTTCTTTTGCTATATTTTTGGGGTCAAAATTTTCCTTAAACTCAAGCTTCAGACCCTCTCCTTGCTGTAAGAGAAATTCAAATTCTTCTCTTTTCAACACACATCTCCTGAAATGAGTAACTTTTTATTTGATCAACTCTCCAACTCTTTAACTTTATAAACTCCATAAACTTTCCAACTTATAAACTCTCTAACTCTCAATTCTAAAACTTTTCAATATCTCCCATAGCTTTTCATCTGCCATCTTTCTTTCTTCTTCTGCCTCTTCCAGTTCTACAGTTGCCTCCTCAAGCGGCAAAATCTCTTCCTGATTGTTCTTTGCTACATATCTTGATGGGCTTAAATTATAGTCATTTAGAACTGCTTCTTCGGTGCTTATAATTTTGCTTATTCCTTCTTCTTCCTTCCAATCTCTATAGATTTCATAAACTTTTTGTATAGTGCTTTCAGGTAGATAGTTTTTGGGTCTTCCTTTTTCATAAAGATCTGAAATATTTATTAATAAAATTTGAGATTTAAGATTTTCAATTTGCGATTTGTTTTTATTAATAACAATAATAATAC
>JBBFMJ010000161.1:0-1688 GCA_037478515.1 Thermoanaerobaculia bacterium | reverse complement strand
TGGTGCCGTGGTGTTATAAAAAAGATTTTCTGGAAGGAGTAAAACTGCTTCAATAAGGCCATTATCTACAAATATTTTTCTTATATCCCTTTCCCTGTTCTTCCCACTTGTGCCACTGCCCCTTGAAACAGCACCTGTATCCAAAACCACTGCCATTTTACCCTCATCCTTCAAAGAAGCATACATATGTTGTATCCATCCCCAATCAGCGGAACTGTTTGGGGGATAACCATATAAAAATCTGTTATAGGGATCATTTTCGTATGTCTCCTGAGAAAAACTTTTTTGATTCCACATAGGGTTTGCAGTTACCAAGTCAAATTTTTTAAGAGATCCATCTTTATTTAAAAAAGCTGGTTTTTCCATAGTATTTCCAATTGCAATTTCTGCTTCCATATCATAAATAAATGTATTCATTTTTGCCATAGCAAAGGTAGAAGGCAGGATTTCCTGTCCAAAAAACTTCAGAGGTGCAATGGTGCTATCCATTCCATATTTTTCTTTAAATCTTAAAAATGCTTTTATCAAAAGCCCTCCTGAGCCGCAGCAGGGGTCATAGACCTCCTGCCCTGGCTGGGGATCCAATATATGAGCCATCATTATTGCAACCTCTTTTGGGGTATAAAACTCCCCTGCTGATTGCCCGGAACCCTCTGCAAACTTTCTAAGCAAATATTCATAAGCCCTTCCAAATATATCTGGCTCAACATCGTTCAATCCTAGACGATATTTTCCTAAAATATTTATTAATTCTTTTAATCTATCATCACTTATTATCCTCTGCCCTGCTGTGGTGGCATTAAAATCTACAATGTCTATTACCCCTTGCAATTTTGGATTTTCCCTTGCAATGGCTCTCACCACATCTGTTAGATATTCACCAAGGGCTGCTGTCTGCCTTGAAATCATTTCCCATCTTGCATTTTTAGGAATGTAAAAATGGACAAGGTTATGATCTTTTTCTAAAAGTTTTTCGGCTATTTCAACTTTTCCATATTTTTGAGAGAGGTTTAATAATTCATCTTCAAAAACATCCGATAATCTTTTTATAAAGATTAGTGGAAGAATGTAATCCTTGTATTTTGGGGCATCTATTTCTCCTCTTATGCTGCAAGCTGCTTCCCAGAGCCAGTTTTCAAGGGATTTTATATTTAAATTTTCCATAATTTTTGCCCCCTTTTAAAATATAAGCTATTTATGAAGATTTTTTTACTGCAGTAAAATCCAAATCCCATATTAGTTTATTATAACATAGCAAATTAAAAATTCAGGGCTTTTGCTTGCTAAAACCCAGAATTTTCAGAATTGATAAAGTATATTTAAGGGAGGGTAAAAAATAAATCAAGCAAAGAAAAGTAATACAGAGGTTAATTTTTATTTAGGTTAAAGTATTGCAAGGCGGAGAAAGATGGAATAAATTTTGAAAAATCTTTTTATTTTTGAAAATATTTATGAAAAATTAAACAGGAAAATTGGGAAAATAAAGGCAGATTTTCGAAATTAAAGGAGTGATTTTTTTAAAAAATTTAAGTTTTTTTATTTTTTGGATTAAAGGGGAAGGCAAGTTTTTCGAGGTTAAAAATTTCATCTATTTCTTTTTCAGATAAAATATTTTTTTCCACCACCAGTTCTTTTATGGATTTCTTTTTTTCCCTTGCTTCCTTCACCAGTTCGGCAGCCCTGTCATA
>JBBFMJ010000160.1:0-4921 GCA_037478515.1 Thermoanaerobaculia bacterium | reverse complement strand
CCAATGATGCTATTTTTGTTCCTGCCATAAAAGAAGGGGCTCTGACACCAACTCAACATTTTGCCGTTGCAGCCCATACTCCAGGTGCAGAAGGAACCATCTGGAGAACCGATTTAAGGATATTCAATCCATCCGATGACTCCCAGGAAATAACCCTGACCTTTACAGAAAAAAATCAATCTTTCATCAAAACCATTGAAATTGATGGCAAAGCTACTCTTAAATACAATGATGTGATAAATGAATTGTTCCAGCTCCAGCAAAACCATGGGCTCCTTACCATATCAGGAAATCCAGGAGTTATATCCACTTCCAGAATCTATAACACCTTGGGAGAAGCCAAGACCTATGGACAATTTGTACCCTCTTCCATAATCCATAAACCC
This sequence comes from Thermoanaerobaculia bacterium, assembly GCA_037478515.1. Lineage (GTDB taxonomy): Bacteria > Acidobacteriota > Thermoanaerobaculia > UBA2201 > UBA2201 > JBBFMJ01. The sequence continues at coordinate 4,535 of JBBFMJ010000160.1, read as the reverse complement.
ATAAACATAAACCAGAGCCAGTTTATACTCCATATGTCCTCCAATGCCTCCTTTAGAACTAACCTGGGATTTACAGAGGTGGCTGGAAGACCAGCAACGGTGGAAGTGGCTCTCTACAACAGCAATGGTACAGAAATTGGAAAGGGAACCTTCAATATTTCTGCTTATGAACAAAAACAGATAAACAGAATCTTTGAGGTTTTCAATGCAGGAGAAATTGAAAATGGATATGCAAAAGTTACAGTGCTTTCTGGACAGGGCTCTGTCCTGACTTATGCTTCCGTGGTGGATAACCTTACGGGAGATGCCATTTTTGTAATTGGTCAATAGAGAGGTTTAAAGAAATCTAAAAGGGGTGGATTTTTTTCCACCCCTTTTTTTATACCAAAAAAAGAAATATTATTAAATTTATTGAAAAAAGGAAAAAGGAAATATAAAGAAAGGGTAAGAATTTCTTCCCATAATCAAAAGTCAAAAAATGTTCCCCTTCTTCAATTAAAATCCCGCTCATTCCACCATTGACTTTAAAAATTTTTACCTTTTTTCCATCCAGCGTTGCATAAGCCCAGAAAGGATTGTATTTAAAGGGCAAAACAATTATGGAAGGTGCTTCAGCGGATACATAAAATTTCCCACCATAAAGGTCAAATTCCTGTATTTTTATATTCCCCCTCTTTATCCCTTTCAAACCCTTCTTTAAAAATTCTTCCACCAGAGGAAAATCTTTCTTTTCAAAATAGGAAAAAAAATGGAAATCCTCTTCTCTTTCAGGAAATCCTTCCCTTGCTTCAAAAATTAAATAAAGGGGCTCTTTTAAATTCCTGTTTTCAAAAATTTTCAAATCCCTTCCATCATAAACCTTTACATAAGGGCTATAGGATATATTCAAACAGAAATTCCCATTTTTTTCCCCAACCATTACACCTCCAGAAGAGAACAATTCCAGGTAAACCCTTGCAAATCTATACTCCCAGGAGTTATCAATTAAAACAAAATAAATGCCCCCCTTTTCCTGAATTTCATACCTTTCCAGTAGAGTTTGAGAAAAATAATCATAAATATTCAAATAAACCTTATCTTTTAAATTTTTTAAATAAAATTCTATCTTATAAGGAACCCCTTCAAATTGAACCTTTCTCCTCAAACCATAAGCAGGAAGTTCTATAAAATTTTCTGGCTCTTCAATATATTTTTTCTTATCTGCCTGTGGCTCTATGGTATTTATAAAGGGGGGCTCTGCAATATATTTTACAAAAAGAGAAGAAAAGACAGGGCTTTCTATGGCTTTTGCATCCCAGAAAAGCAAAAAGGTTCCCATAATACTGGAAACCTCTGGATATGCCATTGAAAGGAAATCCCTCCACCAGCCCTCTGAAGAAAAATGGGAGCGGATATCCGGTATTTTTGTATATTCAGATGAATTGGGCCAGAGGCAGTCGTAAAAACCTGAAACCCTGAAAGGCGTTCCTTTTAAATTATTTTTAAGAAAAGAGATGGCTGGGGTCTCTTCTGGCTTTATATCAGAATATCTTTGATAAGAAAAATAGGAAGAGGCAAAAAATCCAAGTTCTATGGATGCAAAAAAGGGTAAAAGGTATAAAATTTTTTTATTTTTTAAAAGAAATAATAACTTTTCAAATCCAAATCCAGAAATTATACTCAATGTAAGTCCCAGCAGGATGGAAATTCTGGAAAAGGAAGAGTAGTTTAGAAGGGGAAGTTTCGAAATAAGAAACCTTATGGGCGTGTTGAAAAATAAAATGAAAAAAATAAAAATGAAAGAAATTATAAAAAATCTTTTTTCTGGATCCTTTAAATACAAAAATCCAAAGGGAAGGCAGAGAAAAGCAAATATTCCAGAATACAAACCCAGGGAATGAAAACCACCCTCAATTTTTAAAGAAAAATCCTGAGGGGTTCCAAACTTATATGGGGAAAAAAAAGATAAAATACCTTTAAGGGGAAAGGCCTTTTCTTTCTGGGAAAGGTTTTCCCTGATTTCCAGGCGTCCTGAATCTTTTAAATCATAATAGGTTATATAAAGAAATGGAGAAAGACAAACCAGTGCCAAAAGAAAAACTACAGCAACCCTTTTTATCTTTCTTAAAATTTCCTTTGTTGAAGTTAAAATTATATAAAAAAAGTAAAAATAAAAGAAAATTACAATATAGGGAGGATAGCCACCTGTTATAGAAAACACAAAGGACAAAAATAGAATTAAAAATCTGTAAGCTTTATTATCTATTTTTAATGCATATAAAAACCAGGGAAAAAGGGGAGAAATATTTGTTTGAGGCCAGAGCGCCCAGATTACATTTTGTCCAAAGAAAGCATAGGAAATGGCACCCAGGGAACAGGACCACTTATTTAAATTAAAAGTTTTAAGAAAAAGATACATCCCCGTATAAGAAACAATTACTTTAATTAAAACCATTAAACTAAAAAAAAGTTCCATTGGAAAAATTAAAGGGACTAAAACAAAAGGGTTTAAAATTCCAGAATTCAGGTCAAGGGCACCAGGCATGCCCGAGGCAATGTACGGGTTGAAAAATAAACTTTCTGGCTCTGTTTTAAACAGATATGCCTTTGTCCAGTAAGCTGTGGCTGGGTCATTTAAGGTGGGATTTAAGGAAGAATGCTGAAAGGAGCCATATCTCCAGGGATCATAGTTTAAATAGATATCATTGGGAGAAATCAGGAAACCCAGAAAAATGGGATAGAAGATTATAAAAAGGGAAAAAAATAGAGGTAAAAGGAAAGGTAAGGTTTCTTTAAGTTTCATTCCCATATTTTAACAAATTTTTATCTATATGCTGAGAGATAATTTCAGCCTTTTCCCTTATGGAAAGATTTGGAGGCAAAATTAAATCTGCAAATTTTTTATAATTTTCTACATATTTTTTGTTACCTGGAAAGACAAACCTTTGAATCTGATTTTTTATAAATTTAAAATCAGACCCCCTCAATTTTTTATCCCTTTCCACCCTTCTTTTTAAAATTTCCTCTTCCCTGGCTTCCAGATAGACCTTAAAATTTAATTTTTCTCTCAATTCTTTAAAATAAAATAAAAATATACCTTCTGCTATAATCAGATTTGTTTTTATCTTGACCTTTTCATAGGAAACTCTTTTATGAATTTTAAAATCATATAAAGGGCTTTCAAATTCCCTTCCTTCAATTAAAATATTTAAATTTCTCATAATTAAAGGAAAATCCAGTGCTTCTGGGCAGTCAAAATTATACTCTTCAGGTTTTATATCCTCTGGCAAACTTCTGTAATACATATCCAGAGAAAATAGATAGGGCTTATAATCTTTAAAAATCTTTTGCAATTCTAAAGAAACTTCTGTCTTTCCAGAACAGGTGGGACCACAAATCCCCAATAAAAAAGTTTTATGCTTTATAGAGAATTGCTCCCCAGTGAAGCCCTGAACCCAGAGCCACAAAACATAAAAGATCCCCTTCCTTTATCCTTCCTTCCCTTTTTGCTTCCCAGAAAACCAGGGGAATTGTAGCAGCAGTGGTATTTCCATATTTTTGTATATTGTTATAGACCTTTGAATCTTCCAGCTCCAGGCGTTTTTGAACGACTTCATTTATTCTTAAATTTGCCTGGTGCATAATGAGGAGGTCTATATCCTTTGTCGTAAGCCCATTCCTTTGAAGGATTTCCAGTACCACCTTTGGCATTAAAGTTACAGCCAGTTTGAAGACCTCCCGCCCTTCCAGAACTGGAAGAATACTTCCATTATTGTAGTCCTCCGGGTCAAAAAAAGGCCTTTTGTTGCTTCCCCCACTTTTAATTATCAACTTTTCTGCCATTTCTCCATCAGTGTAAATTAAAGAATCCATTATTCCTTTCCCATCCCCATCCTTTTCCAGGACAAAACAACCTGCTCCATCTCCAAAGAGGACCATTCTATCCCTGAATTTGCTATTGAGTTCATAGTACTCCTTTGAAATTTCTTCAAAACTCCTCTCCAGGATTGGTTTTAAGGGCTCATAGGGGAAGAGGCAGGTGTGAACCTCTGCCCCTATTAAGAGGACCCTTTTGCAGTTTCCAGAAGAAAGAAGACAGTTGGCTATTTGCATTCCAAATAAAAAACCAGCACATTGACCTCTGATTTCCAGGCAGGGAACATTTTTCATTTTCAATTTCCTTTGAAAAAATGGAGCAAAACCAGGAAAATAACAATCAGGGGTCATTGTGGCAAATATAATATAATCAATTGTGGAAGGGTCTATATTATTTTCTTCAAATAAATTTAAAGCTGCCCTGTATGCCAGGTCGCTGGTTGCCTCATCTGGGGCTGCAAAATGCCTCTTCTGTATCCCCGTCCTTTCCCTTATCCATTCATCAGAGGTATCCATATATTTTGAAAGGATATTATTATCCACAGAATTTTCTGGAATATATCCTCCGCAGGCAATAATTTTTGCTCCCATTTCATTCCACCTTTATCTTAATTTTTATATGTAGTTCCAAATTTTCAAGGTTTTCAAACTCTTCCTTTGAAAGGGTTACAGTAAGCTGC
>JBBFMJ010000159.1:0-4941 GCA_037478515.1 Thermoanaerobaculia bacterium | reverse complement strand
CCAGTGAAGATAGTAATGCAACTGCTGAATTTTGGATTTTTAAAAATCTTAATGAAATTTTAAAAGAAAAAAGGAAAAAGGAAAAGAGGGTAAATAAAAATAAAAGGGATTTAAAAAAGACTATCATAAATGGATTTCCAGAATTGTAAGATCATCAATGGGTTGTCTTCCCTTTAAAAGTTTTTCCACTTCCTGGAGTATTAGAGGGGATATGGATTCGGCAGGCAGGGATTTTTCTATCAATTTTTTTAAATCTTTCAAATCCAGATCCCCTTCCTCAATTTCCAAAAGCCCATCGGTGTAAAGAAATAGTATGTCCCCTTCTTCATAGGGTATTGAAAGCATATCAAAACCAGGACCTGAAAAAATCCCGATAGGAAAGGAGTTTAATCTGAGTTCCTGGACTTTATCCTTTGATATAAAAAAAGGAGGCGGATGGCCTGCATTGTAAAAATTTATTACCCTTTTATTTTTATCAATTTCCAGTATTTGAAGGGTTATGTACTGGCTTTCCAGACCTGTATTAATTAGAATGGAATGAACTTCAGGAAGAATACAGGAAGGAGGGGTATTTCTGTATATAAGACCTGTTATTATGGCTTTTGTCATAGCCATAGTAAGGGATGCAGAAATTCCATGTCCCGAGGCATCTCCTATAAAGAGCAAAATCTTTTCATCTGTGGAAAATATATCAAAATAATCCCCACCTATGCCTCTGGATGGGAGAAAATACAAATTGGTTTTTTTAAAAACTGAAAAAACACTTTCCTCTGGAAGCAAACTTTTCTGGATTCTGGAAGCCAGTTCAATCTCCTTTTCTTGCTGGGCTTTTTCCTTTAACTTGGAAATATATTCCTTTATACTATCAGCCATCTGATTAAAATTCCTTGCCAGAGAAGAAAGCTCATCTTTTCCTTTAAATTTGACCCTCCAATCCAGATCCCCTTCTGTAAATTTTCCAACCCCCTCTGATAATTTAGATATATTTCTGGAAGTTTTATAAATAAAGTATCCGGCATAAAAAAAACTTAAAAGGGTTAAAAATAAAAGGAAAATTGCAGAAACTTTTAAGGCAACAATAATATCATTGCTGACCACTGGTTGTACTGCTGAAAGGCTTCTGTAAATAGAATTTAGAGAAGTCCGCATAAGCAATATGCTTGCATTTTTCCCATCCCCACCTTCAAGAAAATAGACGCTGTAAATTAAGGGTTTTTTAAAGAAGTTTTTTTCCCCACTTTCCTTAAAAATCTCATAACTTTTACCTGAGGATACTATTGCCCAATCCAGTTTAAAATTAAAAAAATCCTCCTTTCTCAAAACCTGTTCCAGAGGCACATTTATTGCAATATCTTCGCCTATGTTATAAGAGAGAATATACCTGTTTTTCCACAATCCATTTTTTTTTAAAAAATCTTCCTCTCCCTTGGTGCCAAAATAATACTTTGACATATCCTTTTGTAGTTTTATTTTCAACCCCGGATATTTTTCCTCTAATCTGTAAAAAACTTTTGGATCAGGATTCAAATACAGATCAAGCATTTCCCTTTCCATTTCCAAGGTCCAGGTCCTCAAAGAATAGGAAAATTGATTTTGCAGGTATAAAACCCCTCCCAGTTCCACTGCTGTAATAATGAGTACAAGAGAAGCAAAAATTGGCACAAAACCAATTAGAAAATAAGAAAGGGTAAGCTGATGGGAAATTTTATAAAAAAAACCCCTTAAAATTATAGGAACTATAAAGATTAAAGCAAAAATATCCAGAAGAAATAGAATAAATGAAGGTAATATATTAAAGAAGTGCAGAAGGAATAAAAAAATTACAAAAAGACAGCCAACTCTCTTTTTAAGCATCAAAAATTATATCATTTTTTAAAATAGAAAATCTCTTAAAATTTAATAATATATCCTAATCTTCTATGGCTCTGTAATATTATTAAATACTACAAATCTTCTTTCTCCTAAGATTCTGGCATCTCCTGCTGTATCTACAACTTCAATTACCACATCGTGTTCACTATTTGAAAGAAGAGTTGTATCCACATCAAAGTGCCATCCACTGTAAAGCCCCGAGCTGGATCTTTCAAAATTGTTATAAACATCAGGCCTTTCATCTCCATAAACAGCATTTCCCCAGTAAACTCCATCTATCCAGACCCTAATGGCTGCAATTTTATTATAATCAATTGCCCATCCCATAAATCTTACGGTTCCATATAAATACTGATATGCCTGAGGAATGTCAATATATCCTGCAGGTCTTAAATAGGCACTGCTCCCTGAACCATATACACAGCGGAAAACCACAGGGAATTCATCAATTATGGCATGGGTATCTTCCACATCCCCTGCCCTTATACCGAGATAGTGCAACCCTTCTGTGTATCCATAATTTAAAATTAAATTTCCAATATCCAGCCAGAATTTAAAACCTGCCTGAGGAACATTGGTAAATCCAGGATAGTACTCCTGAACATCAAACCTGGTAACTCCATAACAATTCACCCAGCTATCCAGATCATAATCATAATAGCAATCAGTTTTAGTATTAAAGAAGGGCTGACCATCCAGCAAAAGTTCCACCCAGGAAACTGCCCCCAGATCGCTTCTGGAACCAGTGTCCAAAACCCAGCCTGTTATAAAGTTTAAAGGATGGAGGCAGCTGGGATCCCCAGAGGGACCAGAGCATCCAGAACTGCACTGCCCTACCAGTTCGACATCTCTCAAGGGCCAGTCAATCTTTCCAAAGGGAGGAGCATTTAAGGGCTGATTTGAAACGGTTATGTTTCTTATTCCAATCACATTGGACTGGGCAAGGTTGTCATAGGCAAGGACAGAAAGCTGATGGGGTCCATTATAAATTCTGGTAGAATCCAAAAACATTACAAAACCCGACCTGGCTGCATTGGGAAAGTAAGAAAAAGCATAATAAACATCAGGCCTTGGACCATTTAAATTTGCTCTCCCTACGACCATCCCATCAATTAAAACTTCAACCCTTTCCACACCATCTTCATCCAGAACCCATCCAAAGACAGGATAGGGACCTGAAACAAAATCATCGGGTTTTGGGGATTCCAGATAACCCTTTGGTCCTGGGTTTAAAGTGTTATCCACATAAAAATACCTTCTTCCAATCTGATAGGAAGCCCCTTGGGAATCCACCACAACTAGGTGGAAATAATGTCTTCCATTTTCATAATCTCTGGAATTGAAACCCACGGTAAACCCAGGATGGGGGTTTTGGGAAGTAGCATACTGGGGATAGTGTTCTATAACATCATCCCTGGGAATATCTATATTTGCAGAAGTTACAAAGACATCATTTATATAAAGATGGATGGCTGAAATGGGAACATTGCTCAAAACCCATCCCTGAATGATAGCAATCCCTGAAACAGTGGCATTGGGCTGGGGATAGTCAATATACCATAAAAGATCAGAGGAGTCACTTGCCTGAAGGGTCAGGGGTTTTGATACCTCAAATTTCAAGGGAGTTGATAAATCACCGGAAAAAGCAAAAATACCTGTAAAGAAGAAAAAGAGACAGAACAAATTTTTCATTTGTACCTCCATGATATAAAATTTTTGCCTTTCAAAAGGCCATTAGTTAAACTCATAATTTTCTATAATATTTAATAACATGATAAAATAATCTTGTCAAGTTTTTTTATGAAAAATAGCTTAAAGATTTTGTTTGGGCTCTTTTTAACCATTATTCTCCTCTGGTTTTTTTTATACAAAACCGACCTTAAAATGGTCTATAATTTATTAAAGGGTACAGATTTAAAGTTAATTGGGCTGGCTATAATCTTTAACCTTTTTTCTGTTATTCTAAGAATTTTTCGGCTTAAAATCTTTCTTTTTCCAATAAAAAAGACCTCCCTTAAAACCCTTTTCGTTGCTATATTTTCGAGCTATTTTATATCTACAATCCTTCCAGGGAGGTTGGGGGAAATTACAAAACCCCTCTATATCGCTGCAGAAGAAGAAATCTCCAGAATTTCCTGCCTTACCACTGCCTTTCTGGAGAGAATTTTTGACCTTTTTGCCCTTTTTATTTTTTTCACCATTTTCCTTTTTGTTTATAATTTAAACAACCAGAAAATCCCCCTTCAAACCTTTTACAAAATATCTTTTCTGGGAATTTTCTTCCTCTTTCTTTTATTTCTTTTATTTTTTTTGTGGCTCAAAGGCAAATTAAAAATTCCCATCTTCAATTTTTTAAAACCTGCTCTGGAAAAAGTAAAGGCAGGGATTTCCAGTTTCAAAAATCCCAAAGAAATTCTTTTAGCTCTCCTTTTGACTTTTCTCATCTGGATAAATGTTTCCCTTTTTACCTATTTAATTTTGAAAAGTTTTAAACTTCAGCTTCCCTTTATTGCTTCCTTTATGCTCCTTTCCATTTCTGCCCTGGGATTTGTAATTCCCACCCCAGGGGGAGCAGGGGGAGTTCATAAGGCATTTCAGGTGGGGCTTGTCTTCTTCTACTCTCTGGAGTATAACCTTGCCACAGCTGTATCCATTGTGGGACATTTTTTTGCTATGGTGCCTGTTGCCCTTGTGGGATTTTTATCTTTGACTATATATGGGATTCCCCTTTCAAAATTTTTAAATTTTGCTAAAATAAAGAAGATATGAAGTGCCCTTACTGTGGCTTTTTAAATGACCATGTAATTGATTCCAGGGAAAGTAAAGACCATACCACCATAAGAAGGAGGAGGGAATGTCTTTCCTGCCACCACAGGTTTACTACCTATGAATCAGTAGAAAATATACCCTATTTTGTGGTAAAAAAAAATGGAGAAAGGGAGGTTTTTGACAGGAATAAGATTATGACAGGGCTACTTAAAGCAACCCATAAAAGAAAGGTTAAAGCAGAAGATTTGGATAAAATTGTGGAAGAGGTGGAAAGGGTGTTGCATTCCCAGGAAAGCAGGG
>JBBFMJ010000158.1:0-4941 GCA_037478515.1 Thermoanaerobaculia bacterium | reverse complement strand
CTCTGCGAGGCCTGGTTTGAAAAATTCAAGGTCTTTTATGATGATAAAAGTGAAAAATGGAAGGATTTTTTTAACAAATTTGTAATGCCCTATCAGGAAGAAAATTTTTTAAAATTTTTAAAGGAAGGTGAAAATCCCAAGGATTTTATAATTTCCGATGAGAAAAATAAGGACAAAATTTGGGAAGAATTTTTTATTTTAAATGAAGAGATAAAAAAAGAAGGGGAAAAATGCCCTCATATCCAGTGGTTTAAGCCAGAAGAATATAAAGATAAACTATTGATTACCCCTCTTCCACCCCTTTTGCCTTTAATGAGATTTTCAAGAACCCTTCAGGTAGCTTCAATTATTATGAAATCAATGGGAAAGGAGGAAGAATCTGAAGGGCTTTTAAAGGAATTATATGAAGCAAAGGAAAAACTGAAGATAAAGGGGCAACCCCTTATAAATACATTGATTAGAATTGCTATGGAAAAAGTTTATATTTTAGGCGAAGCTTTTTCCCTTTCTATGGAAAAAAAATTAGACCCTGAAAAGGTTAAAAGAATTGAAAAAATTTCAAAGGATGAGCTTTCCGTTCTTATATCCTCTCTTAATTTAGAATTTTTAACTATTTTTTCTTGTTTAAAAAATCCCAAATTGGAAGAGCATTTAAGCTCTGACTTCCCTATAGAAAGTAAAAGGTTTTCAAAATACATACCAAAATTTATTTTAAGGGCATTTCTGTACAGAGAGACAAAAAATTACCTTTTTAATATTTATAATTTATTTGAAAATTTAAAGAATGTAAAAGGGGCAGAAAATAGATATCTTTGGTCTAAAATTAAAAATTTAAAATTAAAAACAAGTTATTACTATTTTGACATAAAAAACATTTATGCCAGAAACCTGATATCCATAGCACAAGCAAGGTCTCTTCTTTTATCAGAAAAAGTTTTAGAATTCTATTTCCAAAATAATATGCTTCCTGAAAATATTGACGGTTTTGGAAGTCCTGATTTTATTGACCCATTTTCAGAGAAAAAGTTGCTTTATAAAAAAATTGACGAGAAAAAATTTTCTGTTTACAGTGTTGGATGGGATGGAAAAGATGATGGTGGAAAGGACCTTTATATATCTGGCGCCATAAAAATTGACAAACTAAATCAGGATACTGGATTTGTATTTTCAGTAAAATAAAAGGGCTGGCAAGTGCCAGCCCTTCCATTTACAGAAACTTTATAAGGGTTATTGTGTTTTTGTAACTTCTTTTTTAATCCATTCCGTGGTAACTGATTTTGGCCTTGTGATGGGAAGCCCCAGTCCTCTGGCAACCACTGCCTGGGAGCAAATTCCCATTGCCCTGGATACCGCAAAAAGAACTGTATAGTATGGAAACTCTGTAAGTCCATAATGATAGAGAAGAGCACCGGAGCCAGCATCCACATTGGGCCAGGGGTCTTTTATCTTTTGAACCTCTTTCAAAACATTTGGAACCACCTCAAAGACCTTTGCCACAGCATCAAAAACAGGATCACCTGTACAGTATTTTTTACCAAAAGCCAGGAAGGCATCAAACCTTGGGTCAGTTATCCTTAAAACTGCATGTCCATATCCAGGGATAACCCTTCCTGCCTTCAAGGTCTCCCAGGCATAATCTTCCAGCTGCTTATCTGAGGGAACACCATTGAATTTCTTTAAAAGGTCCAGTATCCAAGCAAGGCACTCCTGATTTGCAAGCCCGTGGAGAGGACCAGCAAGACCATTTATTCCTGCTGCCAGGGAGTAATAAAGGTCTGATAAGGCAGAGTTTACGGTTGCCCCTGTCATAGCAGAGACATTTCCGCTTTCATGGTCGCAGTGCAAAATTAAATAAAGGCGCATAAGTTTTGTAAATTCACCATTGGGGTCTTCCAAGCCCAGCATCCTGGCATAATTGGCACCCCAGTCCAGGGATTTCTTTGGCTTAATTATTTTTCCCTTTTTAAACCTAATTCTGTAAATTCCTGCTGCTATGGTAGGAAGAACTGCCAGGATGTTTAGGGTATCTTCTAATGTTGCTTCCCAGAACTGGTCCTTTTTCATTCCTTCGTCATATCTTTTTCTGAAAACAGATTCTTTTTCCATTGCCATAAGGGCAGCAGAAAGCATTGCCATGGGATGGGAGTCCTCGGGCATTGCCTTTAAAACCTTCCATACATAATTGGGAACTTTGTTTCTATTTGCCAGTTCCCTTTTTAGGTCTACAAATTCCTTTTTCTTTGGAAGTTCTCCAGTGAGAAGAAGCCATAATACCTGTTCAGGGTATTCATACTTATCAATGAAATCTTTAAGGGGAATGCCCCTCAAAACCAGTCCTTTATCAGGGGGAACTTCTGAAGTATCACAAACAAGGCATTTAACTCCTCTCATACCTCCATAGGCCTGCGAAACAGTCACCTGTGAAATGACTTTTTCCCCGTGTTCTGTGGTGAGTTTTTTTATCTCTTCTCGCCATTGGGGAATTTTTTGGGATAATTTTTCATAAAGCAAAGACATATTTCCTCCTTTTTTAAATTTAATATCTAAAACATTTTAATATAATTTTAACTAAATTTCAAGGGGAATTTTAATTGAAATAAGGAAAGAAATGGTTTATATTAAAAATATGAAAGAAAAAATTAAAAAATATGAAGTACCCTATACAGAAGCCATATACAAATGGGATAGAAGTTTCATAAATTTTAAATCCACAGAAGAGGTGGAAAGGACAAAGGAAATAATTGGACAGGAAAGGGCTGTTCAAGCCATAAAACTGGGCTTGGGACTTGATGGGATGGGTTATAACATCTTTGTAACTGGTCTTTCTGGGACTGGAAGAACCACCACGATCCAAACTATGGTTTCAAAGATCGCTTCAAAACAGGAAAATCCAGGGGACTGGTGTTATGTAAACAACTTTCAAGATCCCAATTCCCCAAGAGCTCTCCATCTTCCAGCAGGGGAAGGCACAAAACTTGCCCAGGCAATGGACCGGCTCGTGGAGACCCTTAAAGTAGTGCTTCCTTCTGTAATCACCTCAGAAAGCTTCCAGCATGCGCGAAAGGAATTGAATGAAAAATATAAGGAAAAACAAAAAAAGATAACTGCTTCTTATGAAACCCTCCTTAAAGATAAGGGTTTCACTGTGGTGGAAGTTCAGATGGGGATGGTTTCCAGGCCCATACCAATGCCACTGATTAAAGGAAAAGTTGTGGATATAAGTGATGTGGAAAAACTGGAAAGGGAAGGGGTACTAAAAAGGGAAGAGGTTCAAAAAATAGAAGCAGATTATGAGGAGCTGGTCTCTAAAATGGAAGAAGTTATAGGTCAACTTAAGGAATTGCAGGGAGAACTGGAAAAGGAATTAAAAATTTTAACCCATAATGTTTTTAAACCAATACTTAATCAATTTTTCACAGAACTAAAAATTCAATTTCCCTTTGGGGAAGTTAAAGATTATCTGGAGGAAGTTCAAAGGAGTATCCTTCAAAATCCCGAACCCTTTCTGTCTCCTCAAGAAGATAAGGAAAATAAAAAGAAAAAGGATCCCTTCATTCAATATAAAGTAAATGTGGTGGTGGACAATAAATACACAAAGGGAAGGCCTATTGTCATTGAACACAACCCCAGTTATGTAAACCTCTTTGGAACGGTGGAAAGAACCTTTCAGGACAGGTTTACCTCTCAGAGTGATTTTATGCAAATCAGGGCTGGTTCCCTTCTTAAAGCCAACGGGGGGTATCTGGTGGTAAATTTTAATGACTTGCTCCAAGAACCAGGGGTATGGAATGCCCTAAAAAGGGCTTTAAGGAATGAAAAATTATATATCTTTCCTGAAGATAGTTATTTCTGGGCACCCCCTTCACCTTTAAGACCTGAACCCATTGACCTTAAAGTTAAAGTTATTGTAATAGGAGATATTGCCACTTACCAGATGGCTTACTACCTGGATGAGGATTTTAAAAAAATATTTAAAGTACTCTCTGAATTTGATTCCACTATGGAGTGCACCAGAGAAAATTTCCTTTCCTTTGTTCAACTTTTAGGAAAAATTATTGACGAAGAAAACCTTTATAATTTTACTTCAGAGGCAGTTTTGAAAGTGGCAGAGTACTCTATGAAACTGGCTGGAAGGAAAGGAAAACTTTCCACCCGTTTTGATGCAGTAGCAGATATAATGAGAGAGGCCTATTACTGGGCAAAGGAAGAAAAAAATAATCTGGTTTCAGAAAAGAATGTTTTAAAAGCTATAAGGGAAAGGGAAAAGAGGCATTCCCTGATGGACGATAAAATAAAGGAAATGATCCTTCAAAATACTCTAAATATTGAAACTGAAGGGAAAAGAGTAGGGCAGGTAAATGGTTTGACTGTTTATGACCTGGGGTATTATACCTTTGGAAAACCCATAAAAATCACTGCTGATGTGGCACTGGGGCAGGACTCCATTATAATGATTGAAAGGGAAGCAGAAATGGCTGGAAATATCTTTACAAAGGGGAGTTTAATCTTTTCTGGCTATTTGAGGCAGACCTTTACAAAAGACAAACCCCTATCCATAAATGCTTCCCTCTGTTTTGAGCAGTCCTATGGAGAAATTGAAGGGGATTCTGCCACTTGTGCTGAATTTTATGCTTTGATTTCTGCAATTTCAGGTATTCCTGTAAGACAGGATGTAGCAGTTACAGGTTCAATGAACCAGAAAGGGCTTGTGCAGGCAGTGGGGGGTATAAATGAAAAGGTAGAGGGATTTTTTAACCTTGTAAACTCCCGAGGACTTAAAGGAACAGAAGGGGTAATAATTCCAGAATCCAATGTCCAGGATTTGATTTTAAAGGAAGAAATTATTGAAAAGATGAAGGAAGGAAAGTTCCATATATATGCAATTGAAGATATTACAGAAGGAATTGAAATTCTTTTTGAAAAAAAAGCAGGCAAAAGGAA
>JBBFMJ010000157.1:0-4959 GCA_037478515.1 Thermoanaerobaculia bacterium | reverse complement strand
TGCTTCTCTTTTTTCAAAACTTTCCAGCGGGGTATTTTCTTCCAAAATAACCGGCTTTTCTTCTGGAATATTTTCAAAAACCACCTCCTGCTCTCTTTCCAGAAGGGAAGATAAGGGTTCCTTTCCTTCCACAGGTTTTTCCTCATGTTTTATCTCTTTGAATTCATACTCTTCTCCTTCAAAGGAAAAAGAGTCCTTTTCTTCCCCCTTTTCCCATAGGGAATCCAAAGTTTCATCTTCTATGCCCATAATAGAACCTCCTACTGTAACGGTTGCCTTCCTCCCTTTCTCCTGAGGTATTAAAACTATTTCTTCTGAAAGGATTGTATCCTGAGGGGAAAGACCGTATTTTTTTATAAGATCTTGTAAAACCATTTTTGTCATTTCTTTTAATGTTGCTTCTACATTGTAGCCAGTTGTTGCAATTGCTTCAAAATAGGGAACATTGTATTCGTTAAGCAAGGAATTCAAATAATCCACTGGCAAAATATTGGGAAGATCTCTTTTGTTATATTGAATAATATGGGGAAAATTCTTTAAAACAAAACCATGGGAAGCCAAATTTTCCTTCAAATTATTCCAGGACTCAATATTTGCATCTTCCATAAACTCCTGAGAATCAGCCACAAAGATTACCCCATCAGCCCCCTTTAAAACCAGCTGTCTGGTAGAATTATAAAATACCTGTCCTGGAACAGTATAAAGTTGGAGCCGCACTGACATTCCCTTTATGGTCCCCAATTCCAGGGGTAAAAAATCAAAAAATAAGGTCCTGTCCTGATTTGTGGCAAGGGAAATCATTTTGCTTCTTGTATTTGAAGGGAGGGATTCATATATGAATTTTAAATTTGTAGTTTTACCGCATAGACCTGGTCCATAATATACAATCTTTGCTGTAACTTCCTTGGAAGCGTAATTAAATAAAACCATTGTTTTTATTTTAGCACAAAAAATCTTTTAATAAAATTATCTGCAATTATTATGGCTTTTGCAGCTATAATAAAATTCTGCGCCCAAATCACTACATTTACCTACAGAACAAATTAGAATGTAAGCAGAGTCCATAGAAGTTAATTCTCCATTTAAATTTACATCTCCCCTGCATTTTTCTTCCTCTGTTAGATCTAAAAGCCCTACTACATATTGCAAAACATAAGAAGCATCCATTGAAGTGATATATAAATTTAGATTTACATCCCCTAAATTTGGAACACAATAAGGAGTATAAGGGCAAATAAAGGAATAATTTGCGTAAGCATCAAAAAAAGAAATTTCTGGACTTGAAATATATATTTCACTGGCAAAACCCAGAACATCATTTGTATTTTCATAAAAATAGGTATAAGGATATGAATTACCCTCTAAAGGATAAATTATATCGCAGCCCTCCAGATTTCCTTCCTCATCCAATTTCAATAACCAGAAATCATAGAAATTATTACTGAAGGATTCAGAATAACCAAATATTGCAATGTCCCCATCAGAGCATTGAAGAATTTCAAAAGCAGTATCACAATTTATACCTCCATAAATTTTCCGCCAGAGGATATCTCCATAAGGGTCCAATTTTGTTATAGAAGCATTAAGATAGCCCAAACCACAGTTGCTACAATATCCCACAGCAAGGAAATTCCCATCATTGCTTTCTATAATTGAGTCAATATAAAAATCATAATTTCTTGCCCAGATAAGATTTCCATTCCTGTCAAGTTTCATAACAGCTTCATAACCTCCTCCTAAAGCTGTTAAGATGTAATCCCCGCTTAAAGTTTCAATAATGCTTCCAATCCAATCATCCCAGTTTCCAGGAAATCTTTTTTGCCAGATTGGGTCCAGATACTCATCCAGTTTTAAAATCCATAGATCATTCGGAGAGCCGTAGGAATCTGTAAATCCAAGGACTATACAGCCACCATCAGAGGTAATGCTTAAGATATATCCCTGCTCATATCCAGCTCCTCCATAAATCTTACTCCTTATCAAATTTCCATCCTGGTCAATTTTTCCAACCCACAGGGAAGAGATTCCAAATTCTGGATCACTTGCATACCTTCCAACAAAAATATAGTTCCCATCATAATCCTCAGCCAGGTCTAAAATAGTGTCATTTTCATAACCTCCTATATATTTATGCCATAATTTATTTCCATTTTGATCCAGTTTATATAAAATGGCATCCTTTGAAACATAATAAGCATTGCCTGCAATAAGATAGCCAAAATCAGAAGTTGAGAGGACTGCATTTATGTTTTCATAATTTTGCCTTCCAAAGGCCTTTTGAAATTGCACTTCACCTTGATAGTCAACTTTAAGTGTCCAGATAAGGGGTCCAAAGGAATTGGTTTTTCCTGATATTACAAAACCTCCATCAAGGGTTTCATCAAAGGCATATCCATAATCATATGAGCCACCCCCAAAAACCCTCCCCCATTCCATTTTTGGATGGGGTTCATATACCTTTAATTGAAAATAAAAATAATTTTTAAAATAATTTGAGTCCTCAACTTTTATTTTAAAGTTCCATATCCCTGAAGCTGAAGGAATTCCTGAAATTTCCCCTTCTGATGAAAGGGCAATGCCGGGTGGAAGAGAACCACTTTCTAAAGAAAAATTATAAGGAGCCAGACCTCCCTGGGGTGTAAAATTTTGATAAAAATAAGAACCCTTTATGGCTTTTTTAAGTTTTACAGGAGTAATTAAAATATTTGAAAATTCATCCTGACAGATATCCTTTTTTACAAGTTCTATATCTTTAGTGTTAGAAAAAAGGCTAAAAACCTGCAAAAATGAATCTGTTATAACTGGATAAATTTCTTCACAGGTCAAACTGGAATTATAAATTCCAATTTCTGCGGGAATCCCGAAAGAACAGCTCTCCAGAGTCCCATCCTTGTTTAATTTGGCAAGCAATATATTTGGTTTATTTATTCCATAAGAATAGGTGGTTACCAGAAAAACAATATTTGCATCCCGAGAAATCAAAATATCTCCCCCATAATCATAATTTTTCCCAGCATAGACCCTCTGCCATAGAAGATTCCCAGAAGGGTCTATTTTAAGAACATATATGTCAGCATCATTTGAAAAAACATCAGTTCGAGAAGAGCCAATTAAGAGTATATCACCCTCCGCGGTTTTTGCCATAGAACCAAAATGACTTAAATCTTTTAGGCTAAAACTCTTTTGCCAGAGAATGTTTCCCGAATAATCAATTTTTATTAACCCGATATCATAACCAGCTCTTTGTGAATTATATACCCAGGCACCCAGAAAATAACCGTCCTCTGCCTCCTCTATATCCATACACAAATTACTTAAAATTCCAGAATATTTCTTTGCCCATAACAAATTTAAATTTTCATCCATTTTTACAAGAAAAAACTCCAAATTATTATCTATGCTTTTCCTGAAAGAAATTAAGAAGTTTCCACTTGAATCTTGAAATACATAATCCACATAAGTTTCAGTAATTTCACTAATTTTTGTTTGTACCTCCTCCCCATTTTGATTTAAAAGAGATACAAGTATTCTCCCACTGCCAAAAGCTACAAAAAGAATACTGCCATCAACCAACGCTTTAATTTTTGAATTTAAGGCAGAATAACACTTGTTCCATAAAATATTTCCATTTTCATCCATCTTAATTAAAAAAGTCCTTGTTCCAGTACTTGTATTGTATATTTTTCCTAAAATAAAAATCCCCCCGTCAGGACTCAATTCTATCTGGCTTAAATAATTAAAATCCTCAACTTCCAGTTCCTTTTTCCATAATACTTCCCCAATGGAAGAAACCTTAAAAATTACAAGCCCTCTTTCATAGTAGGAAAGGGTTATTTTTTCAGAAACCACATATAAAGATAAGTCAGGGGCTTCCTTTACTAATCCATCTGAAATGCTAAAATCTTTATTTCCAAAAGAATATGCCCAGGTTTCCCCTTTTATATTTAAGCTGAACAAAAGGAAAAGAATTGGAAAAAATAAAATTCTTTTCATTTTTCCTCCAAATAATATTAGCATATTAATAACTAAAAATCTCTGAAATTTTCAAACCCAGTTCCCTGGTATCGGGTAAGGGCTGGAAGGTATGGGTTACAAATTTTAAAAGGGGTTTTTTTCTTTTAATTTCTTCTGGAATGTCAAAAGAGTATTGCTTCCACCCTGCTTCTGCAAAACCTTCAAAAATCAATTTATCTTCAATATAAACTCTAAAAGGAACTGGATTTTCAGGATTTCCACCTCTGTCAATCATTAAAAATAATTTATTTTTTAATTTTAAATAAAATTGAGCTTCTCTTTTTGTCCATTTGAAATATTTTTCGCCATCAAATTCCAGGTCCCAGAAACCTGAAATCCTTCCAAAATCATTTTCCCCAATTTTAATTTCTGATTCTTTATAGTCCTTTAAAACCACTTCATAAAGATAAAATTCTGGCTTTATTTTTATAAATCTTGAAGGAATTTTATTCCTTTCCTGCTCCAGATGTTCTATATCTCCTTTTATTTCAAAAAGGACAGGAAAATTATAATGAAAGGAGGAAAAAAGATAAAATTTTTCATTTTTTTTCATAAAATCCTGAAAATTTAAAAAAACTTCAGGGTCTTCAATATTTAATGGATAAACTTTCTTTTTTCCAACTAAATTCAATTGAGATGACAGAAAGTAAGAATCTGAAGTGCATAGGGTCTTAGAAGGAAACTCCTTTGAAATTCCTTCAAAGTATAGATTTAAAAAACCCTTCCCTTCCCTTGAAAAAATTAAATTTTTACCTTTATAAAGGGGAAAAACCATAGAAAAGATTAAAATAATTATTGAAAATGTTTTTTTTATCTTCAAATCCTTTAAAAGAAAGGAAAAATAAAAAAGAGTTAAAGGCAAAAATAAAGGAATATATCTTCTAAAGGAAAAGGGATGAAGGGGGTTGTCCCCTGTCCCGAAGATTATAAGTATTAAAAAAAGAT
>JBBFMJ010000156.1:0-4995 GCA_037478515.1 Thermoanaerobaculia bacterium | reverse complement strand
TAATAATTTTTCCGCCTCCTCTAAATGTTTTATGGCTTCAATATTATAGCCCTTTTCAGCCAGAAATTTGCTTAAGTTGTAATAGATTGAAGATAAATAATAAAAATCCCCCAAATTCTCAGCCATAGGAATTAAACTTTTAATTTCTTCTATTGCTTCATCTATTTTTCCAGTTTCAAATAATGCGCCTGCATATGCTATTCTAATCCTAATTAATTGATAAAAATCATTGTTTTCTTTGCAAAAGGATATGCCTGCCTGATAATTTTCAAATGCCTTCTCAAATTTTCTTTGAAATGTGTAAATATGAAGCAAAAAGGTATATGCAGAAGTTATATCTTCTTTTAATGAAAAATTTTTTTCTGATAATACATTTTCAAATAGCTGAATTGCCTTCTCAAACTCCATCTTTCTAAAATAACACTCAGCTATTAAACATTTTAAATGGTTTAAGGTTTCTCTTTCTTCTTTTTCTTTTAAAATTTCCTGACCTTTTTCTATAAAATTGCATCTTCCCAACCTCTTAAAACATTCAAATTTTAAAATTTGAAAATTAGTAACGGATTCTTTTAATTTTCTTTTTTTTGCATTTTTTATAATTTTTTCCAAAATTACCAGTGCTTCTTTTGGCTGTGCTGTTCTCAATAATGTCTTTGAATACTTTTCTCCTGCTTCAAATTTTATCTCTTTTTTGTATTTTTTATAAAGATTAAAAACTCTTTCATAAAAAATCTTTGCCTCTGGATAGGCATAATTTTCAAATAATAAGTCCCCTGCCTTCATTGAATAATAAATCGCCTTATCTTTTATGCCCCCTAAATAAAAATGATTTGCTAAATTTGGATAAAAATCTTTATTTTCTTTAAATAGCTTTTCCATTTCCCTCCCAATAGCCCTGTGATTTTTCTTCTTTAACCTTTCTGGAATTTCTTGATATATTGTCTCCTGTATTAATACCTGATTAAAAGAGTATGTGTTTTCGTCTATTTTTGAAAAAAAACCTTTACTTATTAAATTTATAAATATATCTTCTTTAAAATTATTTTTCAAAACATTTTTTAATATTTCTTTTTTAAAAGTAGGTCCTATACAGGCAGATCCCCTTAAATGAACCTTTTCCTCAATTGTAAGATTTGCCACTTGAGATGATATTATGTCATTAAATGTAAAGTCCTTCTTTATTTCTACTCCTCTTTTTAATACCCATTCCTCAAGCCGCTTTTCTATTAAATTATTTTCTTTTAAATATTTGAAAAAATTTATTGAAAAAAATGGATTCCCCCTTGTCTTTTCTTTTATAAATTCCACAAGCTCATCCCTTATCTTTTCTTTAAATTCTGCTTCTAAGATATTCTTCAGCACTCCTTTTTCCATTTCTTTTAACTTTATAAAATTACAAACAGGCAAATCTTTAAATTTTTCTTCCCTTTCCCTCGTGCAAATTAAAATTAAAAGTTTTTCATCTTTTAAATGATGTAAAAGAGATAAGAGAAATTCCTTTGACAATGTGTCAAACCATTGAAAATTGTCTAAAAATATTATTGTCCTTTCATTTTTTATTTTTTTAAGCAAAATTACTGCCAACTGATGCTGCAAAAGTTTCTTTTTTGTCTCTTCTTCCATTTCCATTGGCTCAAAATTTAAATTAAAAAACTCTAAGTGAATTGGTAGATATTCAACAAAACTTTCATCTGTTCCTTTTAAGATATTTTCAACTTGCTCTCTATTGAACGCAGGCGTAAAGCCTGCGACTACATCTTCTTTTTCTTTTAATTCATTTTTAAAAATTAAGTTTTTCAAGAGTTCTTTAAATGGTGCATATATATGGTTTTTTAGTGTTATTTCTCCTTTTGTTTGATATATCTTCCAGCCATCTTTTATTTTTTTGTTTATTATAAAATTTGCTAAATGTGTTTTCCCTACCCCACCTTCCCCTTCTAAAATTACCATATTCGGCTTGCCATTTTCTGCATCTTTTAAAAGTTTATTTATTTCATTTAACTCCTTTTCCCTTCCAAATAATCTTATTTCTTTAAAATCATAAATTGAAATTTCTTTTCTTTTTTCAAGTAAGTAAACACTTTGTGCTTTACTTTTTCCCTTAAAAAATTTTTCTCCAATATATTTGAATTGAAATATTTCTTTTGCTTTTTCATAAACATTTGAACTTAGAACAACCTCTTTTTCTTCTGCCGATTGCATCAGCCGAGCTGAAAAGTTTACACTATCCCCCATAATTGTGTATTCCAGCCTCCTACTGCCTCCAACTATTCCTGCAAAGGCCTTACCCGAATTCATCCCCATTTTAAAATTTATCTCTGGAAAATTTTTTTCCAAGTTTTTTTTCAGTTCCAAAGCAAACTGACACCCTATTTCTTCTTTTCTTTCTAAATGATTTGGCGCCCCAAATAAAAATAATATTACACTGCCCTTGTCCCCCATACTCACCCTGTTTATCCTTCCATCATGCCTTTCTGTTAATTCTATTATTTTTAATAAAAATTCTTGAAACTTTTTTGTATCAAATCCACCTTCTCTATAAGAAAATCCAGAAAATTGAAAAAATATTGTTAAAACATCTAATAGTGCATTTAACTGCTTTGTGTAGCCCCTTGAAACTGCTTCATAGACCTCAGGCAAAAGATATTTCTTTGCATATGTATTTATCTTTTTTTCTTTCTCTTTTAAATTTAAAGGATTTAAGTTTTCCTTAAAAGATATTAATTTATAAAAATTTTTCTCCAATTTTTCATTTTCTACTTTTATATCTTGCCCTTCATAATACAAAACAATATCCCCTGCCTTTGCATAATGTTCTGCTTCTGCTGACTTATCCACTGGCTCTCCTGCAAAAATATATTCTAACCTTTTATCTATATCACCAAAGGAGCCAATTAAAACATCTCCAAAAGCCAGACCAATTTTCATACTTAATGAAAAATGACCAACTGGAGTTTTAATTTTTTTATAATTTTTCATTTCTTCTTGCATTTTAAATGAGGCATTTATTGCATAATCTAAACTTTCTTCAAATGGAAAGAAACAGTGGATTGCATCTCCTCCAAATTTCATCACCTCCCCACCATTTTCTTTTATTATTTTTATCATTTTTGTAAAATAGTTATTTAAAATATCTGTTAAAATTTCTGCTCCCTTTGCACCCAAAGTTGAAAGTTTTTCAGACATAGGAGTAAAACCAGAGACATCTGAAAATAAAACTGCACTTTTCTTGTATAAAATAAAAGGGGGTTTTTCATAAAGTTTTGATATAAGAAAAGGTAAAAAATTTAAATAATTCACATAAAAATTATATCAAATTTTCCCTATTTGTTTTTTAAACAAAAAAAAGGAAGGGCAAAGCCCTTCCTTTATGGAGGTGTTTTATGAAAAGTCCCGGGGGGGGACTAGTCGACTTTAAATTCTGCTCTTCTATTCTTTGCTCTTCCTTTTTCTGTTTTGTTATCCTCTACTGGTTTAGATTCTCCATAACCCTGTGTGGAAATTCTTTCCTGGGAAATTCCTTTATTGAGTAAATATTTTTTAGCTGAATCTGCTCTCTTTAAGGAAAGCTTCATATTATAATTTTCAGGTCCAATGGAACAGGTATGCCCTTCAATGGTTAGTTTTGCTTCTCCATATTTAAGCATAAAATCAGCAATCTCATCCAGAACTGGCTTTGCATCTTTCCTAATTTTAAAGGAATTAAAATCAAAGAATATAACCTTTGTGCCAAAGAGTTCTTTATAGACATCACCATAAATTGTTGGGTCTGATTTGTAAACAAGGATTTCATCTCCATCCACATATCCATCGCCATCGGTGTCTGTCTTTAATGGGTCTGTTTTGTAGCTAAAGATTTCAATATAATCATTAAGGCCATCTCCATCGGTATCTGCTTTTAAAGGATCTGTTTTATATTTTTCTATTTCTTCCAGGTCGGATAATTTATCCCCATCGGTATCTGCTTTGTTGGGATCTGTTCCAATTTCCATTTCTTTGCCATCCACTATTCCATCTCCATCAGAGTCCTTCGGACAACCCTTTTCATCTACTGGATAACCAGCAAGTGTATTTGGACACATATCATTATAATTTGTCACTTTATCTGAGTCATTATCTTCCATATAATCAGGAGTTCCATCCCCATCTGAGTCCTTTGGGCAACCCTTTGTATCAACTTCCATAACAAAAGCAGGAGAAGAGGGTGGAGTATTTAAACAATAATCAAGGGAATCCCTTATTCCATCGTTATCATTATCTGGTGCAAGAGGGATTTCCACAGGAGGTCTTTTTTCTCCGCCAAATTGAAAGGAAACTCCCAAAGTATAAGCTAACGAATATTTGTAATAATCGGAGCCACTCATTACATCCCTTACATCAAGCCTTAAGCCAATTAAATCATTTAAAGAATATTTCAATCCCACACCAAGATTTATAGCTATATCTTCTTCATCAAAGAGGGAGACCTGCCCAATTCCAGCAGTTACAAAAGGAACCAGCTTTCTTTCAGGCCAGAAATGATAGAGGGCATTTAGTTCATATATATCTCCTTCTTCGCCTGCATTAGACAACCTTGTAAAAGCACCTTCAAGGCTCAACTTGTCCATCAGCATATAACTCAATCTTAAACCATAAAGATTTGCATCTGGAATCCGGTCACCTGAGAATTGAACAAAATCACCATAAAAGGGCGAAATCTCAAAGCTTTTGTACCTTTCTTGTGCTATTGTTAAAGCCCCCACGATGAAAAAGACCAAGGCAAAGAAAATTCTAAAATTTTTCATATCTCCTCTCCTTAATAAATTATCTTTTATATTTTAAGTTATAAAATAATAATTGTCAAGAGGAATTTACTTTTCCAGCATATTTTCACAATAACCAATTCCAAAACCAATAAAAACCCCCCTGCCTAAAAAATCCTTTACCAGATAGCCCACTTTAAAGGGAAGATTATTAAACTTTGGAAAAATTCTCCTCAAAACATTCAGTTCTATG
>JBBFMJ010000155.1:3712-5001 GCA_037478515.1 Thermoanaerobaculia bacterium | reverse complement strand
GGAGTTTTCGGATTAAAGCATAAATTTTTAATAATGGGATATTTCCTTATAAACTTTCTATTTGTCCCAATATATCTTAATATATCTTCATCAATGGATCTATTTGAAGCAATGGAACATATCTCCTGATCGGTTATCTTTGGACTTTTAACCACAGCTTCTCTTACAAGTTTTGAAGAATCACATATAAGGATCCCCCTGGCTTCCTGACTCCCCTTTAAAGCAAGTTGAATTTTTTCAGGTACCGTCATCTTTAATATCTGTATGAGTATTGACTGTTGCTCTTCTGTCTGGGGCTCTGCTGGAAGATTTATAGAAGAAAAGAGCTGATCCTCTGATAAGTTTTCAATGTGAAAGGACTCAAAGAGGTCCATATACTCTTCTTGAGATATTCCCATTTCTTTTGCTTCTTCTTCCGATATCTGAGGGACAAATTTCTTTTTTTCTGCAAAAAATTCCTCTTTTATTTCTATAATCTTTCTTTTAACCAGAGAGGATAACCTGTGGTTTTCTTCAAGGGCTTCCAGGATTTTAGGATTTTGAAGTATCCTGGTTTGATTGGTGATTATTCTCTCCTGAACCATCTCTGAACCATTTCTGGCAAGAAAAATAAGAGTGGAATCCTGGACATTTTTGGAAGAAGCAATGGCTGAAAGAATGTTTTCTTCTTCAATACTATAGGCAAGGATATCCAGTTCCTCAGGAGAGCACTTTTCCTCTTTAATATAATTTATTATCAAATGCTTTGGAAATTCCAGAAGGGTTTTTTTTGAAAGGGCAGAGATTTCCTGATCCTCTGTGGAAAGATAAGTAACCAGTATGGGCAGAAGTTCTTCCTGGGTGAAGGGAAGGGTACCCTTTGCTGCAAGGATTTGCATCTCTCTCGGGACTTTCCTTTCCTTTATATCCCTTAAAAGTTCTTCAACACTCCTTTTCTCACTCATCCCTTAACTCCTTTAAGGCAATTTATATAAAACTGGCTGTCCATCTTCCCCTAAAGGTGCCTGAGGAACTCCATCTTTTATAACTTGAAGAGCACCTGCATCTCCTACCTTCATTACAAAACTTTCTTTAAAATTAAATTCCAGCTTATCTGATGCCTCTTTGAAACCTTCAAAGACATTTTTTCCATCCACTTCTACCCTAAGCCAGCAATGTCTGGTAAAAAGAAGTTCAATTTTGGGCTTCCCTTCTTTCACAGGGGACAAGTCCTGTATTTGTTTTTCCTTTACAAGTTCTTCTGTAACTTCGGGTGCTTTATCCTCTGCTATCTTTTTTATATTTTTTTT
>JBBFMJ010000155.1:384-3702 GCA_037478515.1 Thermoanaerobaculia bacterium | reverse complement strand
GGCAGGGAGAGATAAATCAATAAAAAGGCAAAGAGAAAGAAAATTAATACTCCAACCCAGATAAAATTTTTGCCTCTTGGCTTCTTTTTAATTGTATCTTCCACAGCCCTTTCCTTTGGCATCCTTTCCTGCACATACTTTTCCACGACCTCTTCTGGATTGAGGCCCAGGTACTGGGCGTAGGCCCTTATAAAACCTTTTACAAAGACATCCCCTGGAAGGATACTCCACCTTCCTTCCTCAATGGCTTGCAGAAATCTTACACTTATCTTGGTCTTCTTTGAGACCTCTTCAAGTTCAATTTCCCTTACTTCTCTTGTTCTTTTTAAAAGATAACCCACACTTTCTTTCATAAATTTATATTCTATTTAGAATACTACATATTTTATTTATTTTCAAGTTTATAAAAGACAAAAAATCCCTTTTTATTCAGGGAGAATTTCCCTTTCAATGGGAATAATATATCCTTCTGGAAATTTTATTTCATTTAAATTAATAAGAAAAATATCGCCCTTTGAAGTACCTGTGGCAAATACATTTTTATCCCTCAAAAAAGTTGAAACAGGGCAAATTTTAAGGTCAGTATTTAATAAGGTTGATACTGTTGCCCTTTTAGCCCCTCTATCAATGGATATAGAATAAAGGCAACAATTGCCTGCTGCATATATGCTTTTTTCGTCCTTTAAGACCACCCAGTTTATTCCACTGTTTTCTATAGACATTTCATAAAGTTTTTTATCTTTTAGGAAGAAAAGATATATTTTGTAAGGGTTTATACCAGCCATAAAGAGAATTTTTTCCTTTGGAAGGAAAGAAAGAGAGTAAATTGCCTGAGAAGGTATTTTATAACTTTTATCCAGGAGCCATTCCCTATCCTTTTTTTGAAAATACAGAAAAAGATTGTTCCAGGTACCCACTGCCATTTCCTCTTCCAGAGCATCCACCCAGAGGGCAGCATTGGAATAAGGACCTGTCTTTAATTCCTCCAGAATCTTTAAACCAGGAAAAGAGAACGCCTTCACAAAGCCATCAGAGGAAGAAGTCCATAAAGTTTGAGTACTTTCATTTAAATAGATGTAGTTTATGAGCCAGTTATGGGCTTCTGTTCTATAACTTACCTTCATATCTGGAATTTTCCATACTGTTATGGTTTTATCATCAGAGGCAGTTATAAGGTTTTCTTTAAAACAGAGAATTGAAGTTATTCCCTGAGTATGTAGTTTAAACTCCTTGATTTTATCCTTTTTTATATTTAAAACATAAAGGTTTCCTATGGAACTTCCTGCATATAAGAAATCCCCACCCTTTAAATAATCCATCCCCCATATTTCCCTCTCACCAGTTTTAAAACTTTTAAGGGTGGAGAAATCCTTTATAGAAAATAAATATAACTTGTTTTCTCTCTCTTCCCTTGAAACAATGCCAAAAGGTGTAAAAACTGAATAGAGAAACTCCTTTTCCGTATTTTGATATTTCAAAAAAATATTTTCTTTAAATTTCCACACCAAAACACTGTCTCCCTTGGAAATAAGCAGGGAGGGAAAATTTTTAAGGAAACTCAAGGAATTTGTCTTTCCCCCAAGAGAAGTAAAATATTTTTTCTTTCCTTCTTTTAAATCAAAAATATAAATCCCGTCAAACCACCCACCCAAAGCAAAGAGCCCTGACTCTTCAAAGAATGCCATTGAATAAAAATTGCTGGTATCCACAGGAATTTTATGTAATTCCTGCCCTTTCCTTAAATCAAAAATATAAAGAAAATCCTCCACCACAAAGGCAAGATAATTTTTCCCACATTTAAAACCTTTAAATCTTTTATCTTTTAAATCAAGAGAATAAATTTCTTCAAGATAATCTTTAAAAATCTTAAAAACCTTTAAGGTATTTTTATCCTCCAAAGCAAAAAAATTCAGGTCAGGGGAAAAGGAAACGCGTTCATATTCAGGGAAATTTTTAATAAAAAAAGTTTCCTTTTCTTCCATTTTATCTTCATTAAGATATTGTCTTAAATAAACTGAATTCCCCTTCAAAATTAAAATTTTCCCCTCTTCAGTAGAGCCAAGGATTTTATCTCCTTTTTGAATAGAAACCTTCAAGGGCTGATTACTTAAATTTTCTTCATAAAAATACATACAGTCCTTTCCCTCAAAAACCATAAAAAATTCATTAAAGGAAAGTAAAGAACCCAAGTCAGTGGGAATTTTATATTCCCCAATAAGGGAAAAAGGTTCATCCTGTTTTTTGGAAGAAAATTTAATAAAAAAAAGAGAAATAATTAAAGACAAAGTTAAGAAAATTATAAAAAAGGGATAAATTTTCAGGTTTTTTTTGGGTCCTTTCAAAACCATCTGGGTGGTGGGTTTTTCATCTATTATTTCTGTATCTGGAAGGACTGCTTTTGCAAATTGTTCTATATCTTCAAACCTTTTTGAGGGATTTTTCTCTGCGGCTTTTTTAAGGGGCTCTGAAAGTTTTTTTCCAAAATCCCCCAGTTCAAATTTTTCCAGTTCTATCTTTTCGGTGGAAATGGAGCTTACAATTTCTCCAAAGGTCTTCCCTTCTCTCACTGCTTTTCCTGTCATCATCTCATAAAGAATAAGGGCAAGGGAATACTGGTCTGATTTTGGAGTTATTTCCTTTCCCATTATTTGCTCTGGAGAAAGATACTGGGGAGTTCCAACAACAGTGTTTGTTTTTGTCAAAACCTGAGTTTCTTCAGTGGGAAAAAGTAATTTTGCTATTCCAAAGTCCAGAATTTTTACAATTTTTTGATCTTCTAAAAAACTTATGAAAATATTTTCAGGTTTTAAATCCCTGTGGACAACCCCTTTTTTATGGGCATGGGAAAGCCCTGAAACAATTTGTTTTAAATAATTTTTTATAGTTTGGAAGGGCAACCCCTGAGGATTTCTCAGTATTTCCTCCCTCAAAGAATGGCCTTCCAGATATTCCATTACAATATAGGGAAAACCCATTTCAGATATATCATAGTCATAAATTTCCACAATATTGGGGTGCTTTAAAAAAGCCATTATCTCTGCTTCCTTTTTAAACCTTTTAGAAAAAGAGGTTTCAGAACCTGAGGGAATAAGTACTTTTATAGCCACCTGTTTTTTTAGTGTGGTATGAATTCCCTTAAAAACAGCCCCCATACCCCCCTCCCCAATAAAACTTTCTATTTTATATTTTCCAAGTTCCTTCCCAATTAAAAAATTTTCATCCATTAAAGTAAAATTCTGCCCGCAAATGGAACACTTTTTACCCTCCACAAAAATTTTTCCACAATTGAGACAGTACTTTATTTCCACAAAAAAAGTA
>JBBFMJ010000155.1:0-374 GCA_037478515.1 Thermoanaerobaculia bacterium | reverse complement strand
GAATAAAAATTATTTTATTTATTTAAAATTTTAATTATTAAAATCATTATAAAAAAACCAGCTATAAAAAACAAAGAAAAAATACCAAATCTTAAAATTATTTTTCTTGTCCTCCTTTCTAAATGAAAATCTCTTCGGCTTTTTGTTTTGACCTTTTTTACTGTTTCATTCATATTTTAAAAATTATCAATTTTCACCCTGGTTACTTTCTCCACAGGGCTCTTTATAACCATAAATCTTGTAATACCAGCACACCCCCGAAGGAGGCGCCCCTTCAGAGGTGGTCCAAGAATAACTCAATGCATCTGTGTCCTTTTCTATATGTATAAGCTGGGATGTGGTATCCTGCCTTATGTTTGCTGGATTTTCACTCC
>JBBFMJ010000154.1:0-5017 GCA_037478515.1 Thermoanaerobaculia bacterium | reverse complement strand
AAAAGAAAGAGCAGATGTCAAAGGTTTACCAGAAGGAAACTGGGCTGAAAAAATTTCCAGGGATTTTGTGGATTTAGGGATTTATCGGAATAAAGAAAGGTATGAAAAAATTCAAAAAGGCATTGAAATGCATAAAAAAATACAGAGTGGAGACCTAAAGGATATTCCAAAGAAATTTTTGAAAATAATCAACCCTGAAAATTTTATAAAAAAGGAGTTTGAAAAAGAAATAGTGGATGGTGAAGGAAACATTTACCGAACTGATATGCTAATCCATTTTAAGGACAATTTATGGGTGGTTGATTTTAAATTTGGTGAAAGGAAAAAAGAAGACATAGAGCAGATTAAAAATTATATTAAATTGTTAAAGGAAATAGAAAAAAAGAAAGTGGAGGGATTTCTTCTCTATTTTGAAAGAGAGGAGGCAATAAGGATAAATGATTAAAAAAGAGTTTCCCTTAGGAACAAACATTGTGGAAGAGGTCTCAAATATACTACTTTCAGATTTAGGGGGGCAGGACTTTTCCGAAGCTCTACTGATATTTCCACACAAAAGACCAAAATTTTTCCTTGAAAAAAATCTTTCTCAAAAATTAAAAAAGCCCTTTTACTCCCCTACCTACTTTGATATGGACTTATTTGTTCAAAACCTTTTAGGAATAGATTCCTTTGCAAAGGAAATGGACCTCTATGCTATTCTCTTTTCTATATTTGAAAGGGATAAAAATTTCAGCAAATTTTATAAAGAAAAGCCCCTATTTGCCTTAGAATGGGCAATAGAGTTCTTGGATAATTATGACAAGGTCCAGATGGAACTAATTGACTACAAAAGATTAAAAAGAAATATTCTTCCAGAAGATACAACTTTTTTTGAATATTTTCCAGAACTCTTTAAAGAGTTTGAAGAAAAATTAAAAAAAGAAAACCTCATTACCAGAGGTATGGCTTACAATCTGTCATCTAAAAAGGGAAATTTTGAAAAACTTAAAAGTTTTAAAAAGATTTATTTTGTAGTTCCTCCAGGGCTTACAAAATCAGAAAAGGAAATACTAAAAAAAATGAAAAATTTTGATAATCTGGAACTCATTCTTGAAGGATTTACATTAGATAGTGAAATAAATATTGAAATAAAAGAAAAGGAAGTCCCTGAAAACTTTAAGGTCTTCAAGTTTTCCAGTGATCACTTGCAGCTTGCTTTTTTAAGGGAAAAACTTGAAAAAATTAAAGATGAGGAAAGCGTGGCAATTGTTCTTTCAAAGAGCAAAAATTTACTCCCCCTTCTGGAAATTGTTTTAAATAATTTTCCAGATAAAGAATTTAACATATCTTTAGGTTATCCAGTTTACTTCTCAAACATCTTTAAATTCTTAGAAGACATCTTTGATTTACAGGCAGATAAACTACAAGAAAAATACAATTCAAAAAAATTAATTGAATTTTTATCAAATCCCCTTTTATATAACCTTTTTGATGAAGGATTTGCTTTCAGGGCAAAAATACAAAAACTGGAAAAAAATTTTATAGAAAATAGTATTTATTATATTTCAATATATGAATTGATTGAAATTTTTAAAAACAATTATAAAGAATTTATAAATTTTTTAAATTTTGCAATAGAAAACTTCTTTACCCCTTTTGAAAATATTTTAAATTTAGGTGATTTAAATGAAAAAATTTATAATATTTTAAACATTTTATCTTCAAATAAATTTATCAAATCAAACCCCCTTTCAGAGGAATTTTTTGAAACAATTTATGAATTTATCTTTGAAATCAGAGATTCAAAGATTTCAAATTTCTCCTTTTCAAAAGTGGAAGACCTTTTTGAAATTTACCTTTCTATGCTGAAAGGAAATAAGATAATTTTTAAAGGACATCCTCTAAGGGGATGGCAGGTTCTGGGGTTTCTTGAGACCAGAACCCTTTCCTTTGATAATGTATTTATATTGAATTTAAATGAAGGGGTTTTGCCTTCCATAGATGTCTATAACCCAGTAATCCCCATTGCAGCAAAAAAAATCTTAGGGTTGCCAGGACCTGAAGAGGAAGAAAAAATTTACAGGCACCATTTCCTCCACCTTTTAAACTCTTCTAAAAATTGCCATCTTTATTATATTGAAAATGAAGAAGAGGATACCAGAAGCAGATTTTTGGAACAGATTTTATGGCAGAAAGAAAAAAAGGAAAAAAAATTATTTGAAGTGGAGGCAGGGAAGAAATTTAATATAAACATAAAAAAAAGAGAAGAACTTATAATTCAGAAAAGCAAAGAAATTTTGGACTTTTTAAAGAAAAAGGTTTATTCTCCCTCCGCCATTGACAATTATCTCTCCTGCCCCCTGAAATTTTATTTTGAAAACCTTTTAGGACTTAAAGAAAAGGAAGAGTTAGAAGAGGAGCCCGATGCCTTAAGAGTGGGAACAATAATCCATGAATTTTTGAAAACACTTTTGAAACCCTATAAGGGAAAAGAATTAAATGAAAAAATTTTGCAAAAAATAAAGGATGAATTTAAAGATTCAATGGATGAAGTTTTAAATAAAAAATTCCTAAAGGAAAATATACAGAAAAAGATATTCAAAGAACTTTTAATCTATAGAACTTCAAAACTTTTAGAAGATGAAAAGGTCTTCCCCAAAGGGATTAAAATCAAAGAATTGGAAGTTTATATAGATGATATTGATTTTAATGGAATAAAATTAAAGGGACGGCTGGATAGAATAGATGAACTTCAAAAGGGAGTTTTAAGGGTTGTGGATTATAAAACTGGAAAAAGAAATGTCTTTATTTCCAAATCCAAATTTGAAGAGCCAGATTCCTTTGAAGAATTTCAGGAACTTGTAAATTCCTTTCAAGTGCCCATTTATTATATAATTTTAAAAAAGCATTATAATATTGGTGATGACAAAGCAGAAGTTCTTTTTTATTATTTCAGGGAAAATGACAGCTACAAGCACTACCCAAACAATGAAAAAGAAATTGGTCATATTAAGGATTACTGCGAAAAATTTCTTGAAAAATTTTTAAATATAATTTTGGATGATAAACAGCCCTTTCAGGCAAAACCAAAGGAGGAAAAATATTGCCCTGATTGTAGCATTTACTATACCTGCAAAGGATAATCTTTTAATTATAATCTCTTAACCACCACCAGTGTGATATCATCTTCCTGAGGGTTTTCAGACCTCCATTCCTTTTCTGCTTTCACTATACTTTTAGCAATCCTTTCAGCAGAGGACCTGGAATGTTTTCTGGCTATGGAGATCAACCTTTCCAGGCCAAATTCCCTTCCTTCAAAATTTCTGGATTCCACAAGCCCATCGGTGTATAAAATCAAAATATCCTTTGGGTCAATTCTGGTTACACCCCTTTGATATGTAGCGTCAGGCAAAGGACCCAGAACAGGACCACCTTCACTTAAATACTCAACCTTTCTTTTTTTAAGAAGCACAGGGGGATTATGCCCTGCATTTATATAAATTAAAACTCCATTATTTTCCAGCTCTCCATAAAAAAGAGAAATGAACCTGGAAGTCAGTTTTTCCCTGTTTACAAGTTTATTTAATCTTTCAATTATCTGTATAATTTTAAATTCCCTTGTGGAACCCATCCTGAGGCCCATATAAACATCCCTAACTTGCAAGGCAGCAGGGAGCCCATGGCCTGTAGCATCTGCAATGGAAAGACCTAAAATATTATTTGATACCCATATAAAATCATAGTAATCTCCACCCACAACTTCAGCAGGAGAAGAGATACCATAAATTTCAAAACCAGGGAAGGAAGGGTTTTTTCTTGGAAGAATACTTTCCTGTATCTTTTTTGCTTCTGTAATAATTTTCTTTGTCTGTTCTTCCCTTAACCTAAAATTTATGGTATGTCTTAAAACATTTAAACCCTGATAAATCTCCTCCTTTTCAGCTCCTTCCCTGAAGGAAAATCCAATTAAAAACTGTCCATCGGCAATGGAAATTGCTGCAAATTGAGAAATGCCTAAGGATTTCTCAATATCTTTATTTACACCAGGGGTATTCAAGTCCATCACTGATATTCCATTTTCCAAAGTCTGTTCAATGGGAAAATAATTGGCAGGAAGGGTAAAGCCAGAAGGAATGTCCTTATGATCACCTAAAACCTCAATTATTTTATATTTATTTCCTATCCTTTGATAAATCCTTGCACTTTGAAGTCCCAATTCATTTTTCAAATCCCTTAAAATTACCATAGCAGATTGGATTACATTTTCTTTAATATCTTCTGTAAAAGGAAGCGTGGAGAGGGTCTTCTCCACAACTCTAAAAAGTTTTCTAAAGGGCATAAAATTTTAAGCTTTGCCCCCCAAAACCTTAGCTATCCTGGAAAGTGCCCAGTCAATTTCATCTTTGCTTATAACCAGTGGCGGCGCAAATCTTATAACACTATGGTGTGTCTCTTTTGCAAGGATTCCTTCTTCCATAAGTTTCTCGCAGAAGGGCCTTGCCAGACCTGAAGTTTCCTTTATCACAACACCAATTAAAAGCCCCTTGCCCCTTATATGGTCCACATGGGGACTGTTCATCTGCCTCAATCTTTGCATAAAATATTTCCCCATTTCTTCTGCCCTTTCACATAAACGCTCCTCTAAAATAACATCCAGAGAAGCAATCCCTGCAGCACAGGCAATAGATGACCCCCCAAAAGTTGAACCATGGTCTCCAGGTTCTAAAACATCCATAATATAATTATCACAGCAAACAGCAGATACTGGATAAAAGCCACCACTTAATGCTTTTCCTAAAACATAAATATCTGGCTTCACTTCTTCATGGTCACAGGCAAAAAGTTTCCCTGTCCTGCCCAGACCGGTTTGAATTTCATCAGCAATAAACAAAACATTATTATCTTTACAGATCTTAAAACATTCCTGAAGATAACCTGCTGGGGGAACAATAACCCCTCCTTCTCCTTGGATTGGCTCAACCAAAAAACCAACTGTATTTTTTCCAATTGCTTTTTTTAATGCCTTTGAATCTCCATA
>JBBFMJ010000153.1:0-5029 GCA_037478515.1 Thermoanaerobaculia bacterium | reverse complement strand
CCATATGTGCCCATAAACATAAGCCATTTCCTCTTGTGTATGAGGTATCATTTGAGTTCGGACCAAAACAAAAATTTACACAAGCAGTCGTCCACATTCCTCCGGTTGAAACCCAAGAAAGTTCAGATGAAAAAATAAATTTATTTAAAATTATTAAAAGCATAAAATACTTAAATCTCATTTTTTCCTCCTTTTTAATTTTAATTTTTAATTTAACCTATTTTTAAAATATCATTAAGGAGGAGATTTGTTTCTTTGTTTCTTTGTTTCTTTGTTTCTTTGTTTCTTTGTCTGCTATTCTTACTATTGAAAAATTATGATTTAAGCCAATTCTTTGGTTTATAATAAAATGCCAAATTCTAATATTATTAAAAAAATTTTTTAGCATCATATTATATTATCAAAAATTAGTTTCTTGTCAAGAGAATTTTTTTATATTTACATTATCTTAATTTAAAAAGAAAAACCCGACAACAAGGACTTTGATTTAAAATTAAACTTTTTGTTATTTTTTAAACTCAAGCAGGGGTTGCCTTCATAAAAGTTTATCTCTTTTCTCTTTAAATCATAATGAGCGGTTGAGAGGGTTTGCCCTTCTATATCACCTTCAGGATGCCTGCAGGGGGAAAAGGGCTTGGCTTTATGTGAAGAAAGTAAATTAAATAAATCAATAAATTCTGGCTCCTTTAAATTTTCAACCCCTTCCCTTATAACTTCATACCTTGATAAAGAGGACTTTTCCCTGTAAACTTTTTCTTCATAGGGATATTCCTTTGTCTTTTCAAGGATTAAATGGTTTGTATGATAGTATAACCCTTCCGGTTCAAAGATATCAAAACCCAATGGTGTTGCTTCAATTGATAAATATCTTTCCTCTTCCATTGAGCCAAGATTATGATGGCAGGGGTATGCCTTTGGGCTATAAACTGCTATTTCCTTTGCCTCTCCTAAATTTTTTGCTTCCAGTATTGCCCTTGATAAAACATACCTTGGAACCCCTTCAAATACCACCTCAGAGCCAATATAATTTGTTGTTTGAAATATTCCATTTTTATTTATTCCAGGTGCATTCCCTGGAAGAAGTCCTGGATAGACAATTGACAGAAAATCAACCTTTGATGGTGTTTTCACATAAACAAGAAACATCTTTCCATAATTTGCCTTATGCCCATCTTCATTGTGCAAAAAGAAATTTTGATTTTTGTCCTTAAAATAAATTGAAGAACATCCATCCTTTTCTTTTATATATTCAAGTTCGCATTGTAAATTTAAAGCCCAGATTGTTTCAAGATCTATTCCAGAACCAGAAGAGAGCCCTTCTATTTCATCTATATAAAAAGGAAATGAATTTTTTATCTCTTTTAAAAAGACCTCTTTGAAATACTTCCCTTCCCTTGATTGTAATTTTTCTTTTAATTTTAAAACCCATTCCCTTCTTTCATTTAAAACAAATAATATATTTTTTTTAAAGTATTTTCCAATTTTGTATCCAATCTCTTTATAGCTTCCAGAAATTTCTGCAAAATCAAAGTACTTTACCTTTTCTTTTTTAAATCCATAAAGGAAAAAATATGGAAATAAAATTGAAAACTTTAAAAACTGCCTCCTTGAAATCATCTCCAGACCCCTGAAATTTTTTTACCACAAAATTTGCATTTTCCATCCACTATATCATTTGAAATAATTTGAAAGGCATATCTATCAATTATTATTTTTTTACACTTTGGACAATATGTCTTTTCACCTTTATCTCCGGGAACATTTCCAGTATAGACATAATTCAAGCCCACCTCCAATCCAATGTTTCTTGCTTCTTCAAGTGTTGAAACAGGTGTGGGTGGCAAGTTTTTAATTCTATAAGTGGGATGAAACCTTGTAAAATGGACTGGCACATCTTTTCCTAAGTTTTTATAAACCCAGTTGCATAAATTTTTAATCTCTTCCTTTGAATCATTCAAAGTTGGAACAAGTAAAACTACAATTTCAAGCCAGACATTATTTTTTTTGATAGTTTCCAATGTCTTTAAAACTGATTTTAAATTTCCACCAGTTATCTCTTCATAAAATTTATCATTGAATGCCTTTAAATCAATCTTTATGGCATCGTGGTATTTTATCCATTCTTTCAAGGGCTCTTCTTCAATAAAACCATTTGAAATAGAAACACATCTGGTCTTATACTTTTCTTTTAAAGCACATATATCTAAAATATATTCTGTAAATATGACTGGTTCTGTATAAGTAAAGGCAATTGTAGGTGTCCTGTACTTGACAGCAATTTTTTGTATATCTTCTGGTGAAAAATATTTGCAGGGGATTTGCTCTGGCCTGAATTGTGAAATTTCCCAGTTCTGGCAGAACTTACACCACATATTACAGGAAGGGGTTGCAATTGAAAATGCTTCTGTCCCTGGCAAAAAATGAAATAGTGGTTTTTTTTCAATGGGGTCAATATGGGCTGCACAGACCCTTGAATGAACAAGGGTATAATAAATCCCTCCCCTGTTCTCCCTTGCCCCACAGGAACCCCTTTCTTTATCTGCAACCCTGCATTTTAAAGGGCATAAATTACATTCAATCCTTTTGTTGTCTAATTTTTTGTAAAATCTGGCTTCCTTTGGTGGAAAATTTTTATCTTCTTCTGTAATTATTGCATCGGTCCAGTCCTGCCCCCTTAATATTTCAGAGAGAAAGAAACAACTACTTAAAAAAATTAAATCTCTCCTTGAAATGCTCATAAGTTCTCAACTACTTTAAATTTCCCAAAGCCCGCCTTTGTAATTTTCAATTTAACTGCCTCTTCTAAATATTTTGGTTTTCTCCTCTCCTCTTCAAGGATCTTTAAATTATTTTTTTTTCTAAAATAATCAATTTTTTCCCAGCCATAAAAATCACAGGCACAGAGGTCAGTGGAAGAAAAAAGGATATCTGTCTTTTCAATAAATTTTGGGTTATAGGCAGGTCCTCCATTATACTGGCAAACAGTTCCATCAATTATTGTCAAGATATGTTTATCTCTAATATAAGGATGGGTTGAAAGATGTGCCACATAAGGCGAACAATTATTCTGGTGATACTTATTGGGATTGTGAATCAAGCCATAATAATTTTTAAGCCCCACAGAAATTCCAGCCAGGTCGTGGTCTTTTAAGACGCCAAAATTTATAAGATGTGTAATTTTTTTGCAAATATTTGAAAAGCAAGCACCCACACTCATTGCCTCCTCCACCTCTGGCAGGTATTCTCCATTTGTCCCATAACATTTATAACCATTACCGCTTTTATTTATTTTAAAACCAGCCCTTTCAAGCTCCTTATCAGATCTATCAAATACAATTATATTTTCTTCCTTTACCCCTGATTCCTTTAAAATTTTAACGAGTGCTTCCACATATTCCACCTTTGGAGACAGATTCTTCCCGCCAAGACAGTTTAATTTTATGCCTACCGCTGAATCACTCTTTAAATTTTTTTTAAAATATTCCTCTGGCTTTGAGCCAAAAGCATTTTTTAAAGAATTATATACTCTTTTGAAAGGATCTTTATCAGAAGAAATTCCCACTGCTGGAAAATCTTCTTTTTTAAGCTGAAATAAAGGCAATATGAAAATGGAAAAAAGGAGGTCCCTTCTTGTAATTTTACTCATCAAAGACAATGGCTTCAAAGACCTCAAAGGTGGCACCTTCTTTGTAGGCATCCCCTGGAAGCCCTGCTTTTAAGGATAGATGGGATAAAAATTCATCAAGGTTCCAGCCCGTCTCAGTGGCAACTTGTGGAAGGAAGACAGCACTCCTTCCCCACTTTTGAAGCACAACTCCGTGTTTTCCAAGGACTATATCCTTATAGTTTGAAATTTTTTTCAAAGGAGTCAGGACTGAAATTTCAATTTCAATTTTATTGTATTCGCTTGCCCTAACTGGCGAAAACCTCGGGTCCCTGGAAGCAGCATTTATTGTATTGTGGATAACTCCTAAATATAGGGGCTCCCTTCCTTCAATTGAACCAATGCAACCCCTTAAGTCATCATTTTCCCTTAAAGTAACAAATACCCCAGCAATCCCTGTTATTCCTTCAGTCATTGGGTTTTCTTTTAAAATATCTGATAAATCCTTAAATTCATTTAAAGTATGGGCTTTTAGGGTTGCCCTGGAGAGTTTTAAAAGATATTCTTTTTCTTTTTCTGTCAAAATTCCTTTATGTTTCTTTGGCTCTGGGTAATCAATATTTTTATCCCATTTTCCAGTAAAAAAACCAGCCAGATACCCAACTGCATTTTCCCAGTCCCCCATTATTTCACCAGAGGTTGTATAGTGGACAAATTGTTTCTTTGAATTTTTTGGAAGGATTTCAGATAAGACCATCAATGCCTTTTCCCCACAAATTGTTGCTTCTGTAACTTCAAGATAGGCACTAAAAATTTCAGAGGACTGGGGAAAAATAAGCTCCCAGGCACCTAAATCCAAATCCTTCATTTTCCTTGGAACATCCTCTCTGAAAGGAATGTATCCATAATTTGGTCCATAGTGTGTGAAATCCGTGGAAACCACTACAAGAGTTTCCTCGTCCAAAAAGGGAAGGAGTCCCTTTGCAACTCTCCTTGCTACCTCAGGACCTGTGGACCCTCCAATGACCATAGGTATAATTTTAAAATCCTTTAAAACTTCCTTAAGAAAAGGGAGCTGAACCTCCAGGGAATGTTCTCTTGTATGGGCACCATTTTGAATTTGAAAACCATCCTTTTTTGAAAGTTCCTTAATAATATTTCTTTCAAGTGGAATTTTGGCCCCTGGAATTTGAAAATAGTCATAATCAGCCAGCAGGGCACCGGAGGCACCTGATGTATGGGAAGTCCCCATTAAAATAATTTTTTTATAATTTTTACCTTCCAGCACTTTAAAAACCCTGCCAGCAGTTGCTCCAGAAAAAACATATCCAGCATGGGGAGAAACAATTGCAAGGACCTTTTCCTCTGTTTTAATTTGAGTGGCTTTTTTAATAAAATCCTTCACCTCCTTTGAAAGCTCTTTCT
>JBBFMJ010000152.1:0-5098 GCA_037478515.1 Thermoanaerobaculia bacterium | reverse complement strand
TAGACCCAACAGATGAAGGAGGGCAGTTTTATGACAGAGGTGAGCAATATAGGACAGCAATTTTTTATATAAATGATGAGCAAAAATACCTTGCAGAAGAAGCAGTCAAAAGAATTGAGGGAGCGGAAATTTTTGAAGGAAAAATAAAAGTAGAAGTTTTACCCTTTAAAAATTTCTATTCTGCCGAGGAATACCATCAAAAATACTTTAAAAAATGTAAGGTTCAATTTGAAAGGTACCATAAGGGCTCTGGAAGGGATGCGTTTTTCCAAAAACTGGAGGAAAAATTTAAAGATTTTAAACTCTTTCCAGAAAGAGAAAACTACTGGAAGGGTTTTAAAAAGCCATCCAGAGAAGAACTCTTAAAAATTTTAACCCCCTTACAATTTAAAGTAACTCAGGAAAATGGAACAGAAACCCCTTTTATAAATGAGTATTATGAAAATAAAAAGAGTGGAATTTATGTGGATATTGTCTCAGGTGAGCCCTTATTTTCATCAAAAGATAAATACAGCTCTGGCTCTGGCTGGCCCTCCTTTACAAAGCCAATAGATGAAAATTTTATTGTAGAAAAATTTGACAGGTCCTATGGAATGGAAAGGATAGAGGTAAGGTCAAGGTATGCCAACTCCCATCTGGGACATCTTTTTTATGATGGTCCTCCACCTGCACATAAAAGATACTGCATAAACTCCGCCTCTTTGAAATTTATCCCAGAAGAAGACCTTTCAAAATATGGATATTTTTATTTTAAAAAAAATCTTTGAAAATTACTTAAATTTAAAAATCTCCCTTTTTTAAAAGGGAGATACAGAGGGATTTACTTTTTTTTTCTCCCTTTCACAAAGGGAGATATAGAAGGATTTGTTTTTGTGGTCCGTATCCGTACCTGCGTAAGGCAAGCATAAATCTTCTACCATCTTTTCGTCCTTTGGGTGCTTTGCACCATGCATTTTTCTTTTTTAATGAATAAAAAAGAAGATTAATGTTTTTGATTTATTGTCTCTTTTCCTTCATTTTCAAAAGAAAACTGCACGCACTTTTAGTGCTTCAAAGGACGAAAAAATCCCCCGGTGATTGTCATTACGAGCCATCGAAGATGGCGTGGTAATCCCAATAATAAGTATGATAGAAATAAAATATGCCTATATTTAAAAAAAGAATGATTAATCATCAAAGGAGAGGCGTTGAAAGTCTCGGGCAACCTGCTGTGTCAAATTTCGCTGTCTAACATCCTCGCCGTATATTCAATACGACTGCGGTGTATCCAGCTCGTTTTCCAAGCGTCCTGAAACGGAAGCAAGACAAAAAAGTAAAAATTTTCTTAAAGGACGCTTAAAGGGGTGCGGGGAAAAGGCTTCCCCGCTTTTTTGGGGTAACAGCGACCAAGATAAAAAATCTTGGGAGCGCCATAGGGGCAGAGCCCCTTTGGAAGTGCCGTTTTTTTAAGACTAAATAAAAATAAATTGATAAAAGAAAAAACGGCACTTGTATTTGCCCAATCCTTCAACGCTTTTGGTAAAAAAATCTTCCTTTCGCAAAGGGAATGCAGAGGGATTTGGGTTTTTTGCTCTTGTCTATGGTCTAATGTCTATAGTTAAAAAATAGAGCTGACCCCTTTTTCTCTTTGTTCTGTCAAGGTGTTGCCATAGGTCATACAAACCAAGGTCAAATTAAAAATTATAGCGGGTGTTCCTTTGTCGGAAACAGAATATTTGCCATTTTTAGTTATGTAACTAAATGACATTGCATCTCCAAATTTCCAACCAGTAGCGGTAAAGAAAACTTCATGATCACGAGGGGGCGTACAATTGTCTGGAAAATACTTGATGGCTCGCATATATACATCCTCAGAAAAATTTGAACTTTTAATTTCGTTTAAAAGGTTAATTATTTCAAACCTTTTCTTATAGGCATCGCTGAGCAAATAACTGCTACCAGATGTACTGTTTTTACAATTAAAATCGTTCAATGCTTTTTTATAAGAAACAACATCCTTTTCTTGCTTTTTTAAAAGTTGCTCCATAAGTTGGCTTCCTGGTTGAATAGTGAGTTTATGGATAGTATTTTTAGGGCAACCTTTTTGCA
The DNA here is from genome assembly GCA_037478515.1 of Thermoanaerobaculia bacterium. Lineage (GTDB taxonomy): Bacteria > Acidobacteriota > Thermoanaerobaculia > UBA2201 > UBA2201 > JBBFMJ01. Next base: position 3,010 of record JBBFMJ010000152.1, on the reverse strand, counting down.
TCCAAATCAATAGCAAGTCCACAGATTCTGTATGGAAAATTAATTTGTTTTGTGCTGTTATATTACTTGTCATGAAAAAAAAACAAAATGATCAGAATTATTATTTTCATTTCTCTTAAGTTCATTTTATAATTACTTCTAATTTATTATCTGTATGTGCAAAATTGTCAAACTGTATTGTCTTTTTTTTACAATGGCCGCTAATGTTTGACTTATATCTGAAATTAGCCCGAAGGGCGAACCTTCTATGCTGTGTTAAGCGAAATCGTTTCATGTTTAATCACTAAATAGATCTTTCTCTATTAACTTCATATATTGGTTTACATAAAACATATCGGGCTCATGTCTAATTGGTCGGACACGAATTTCAAACATCGGTTCTTTTGCATTGTTATTATCAAATAAAACTAACCCAATTCCAAATATTAGACATAACGCATCTAATCGCGAAATATCATCAGAAGACGAGTTCTTAGGAATCACGATGTAAGATTTATGACTGAATAACTTGTAGGAACATGCTTGGCCAAATGCTGTAATTAAATCTTTCGTATCTGCTTTTATTTCTGCTGAGATGATTTCCGTTGGACCTTTTACAATATCGCTTCTGCGCGATTCTCGTTTTCCTATCACATCAGGCGTTCCCCATTTATCTTTAAATCGGTTACCTCCTAATGATATTGCCTTCGTGCATTCTTCTAATTCATTCACAAGCCATTCGGCAAATGGTTTATAGAAATCATCTTCCCTAATTTTTTCAATCTCTAGTGGAACGCTTTGTTCCCCTTCCTCCTCAATCCCTTCCTTTTTAAATTGAACATGACGATATAACCCCCGAGCAGGTTGATAAATTTCCTTAGGCAGGTGTGTCTTGAATTCCCAAAGCGATCCATGAATAGTATTAACAGGAAAATCAGGGAACTCCTCATGTATCTTTCTGACAAGGTCTGAATAGCGAATACCATCAGGACTTGCTTTGAGTATTTCCATTGCTTTTCCTATTATTTTTCCTTTTTTTGTTGGCATATTACCACCTTCTTTTAGCCCTTTCGCCTAACTCGTTTATAATAGCATCGAGTGCTATTTTGCTCCAAGAGATGGGATGATAATGGCACCCGGTGAAGATATTTTTATTCTGGCAGGATTGCCCGATTTCCTTTTTCCTTTCAAAATATTTCACTTACTACTCGCTTTCGTTAATTCAGGCAAAATCTTCTTCAAAGTTCCATTAGTATCTGGGAAACTGCAGCATTTTCCTTCAGGATGCCATCCATATCCCTTAATGGTTTTAATCTTCTGCACATATTCAGGATTGTAAGAGAAATGAACCCTAATCCTATTCTCACCCAATTTTGAAATTTTTATAATTGGATTAAATACCTTTTGTTTCATTGAATTTTATTATACTTATAAAAAGATTTTTTGTCAAGAGAACGCATTGCCTCATCAAAAATCTACTTGAAGGAAAATCATTATATGAATGATAAAAGGGGTGGAATCTACTTTTTTTTAGGAGAAAAAGAAAAAAATTTTTATATTTTTGGCATTTTGAAGGGTTTTTTCAGGAAAAATCGCAGTTTTTAAGGGGTTTTTGCAGGTTTTTTGGGTTTCTAATGTCTGAAATACACTTTTTTTAAGTTTTTTGCAGTTTTATAGAAAGAGGTACACAAAATTTTTTAAATGAAGAATTTAAAAATCATTCCCATTTGAAAAAGATATTGAGCGCAGGCGTAAAGACCTGCGACTACATCTCCTTTACGAAAAGAAGAAAAAACAAAATTAAATCCCTTTGTATATAACTTTGCGAAAGCGAGATTTTTTAATGAGGATTTTCTATAGAATATCCCCCTTTGAAGAAAGGGGGAATAAGGGGGATTTTAAAACCAAATCCCTCTGCATCTCCCTTTGTGAAAGGGAGATTTTTTTACCAAAAGCGTTGAAGGATTGGGCAAGATGCAAGGAAAATGAGCTGGCTGCACCGCAGTCGTATTGAATATACGGCGAGGATGTTAGACAGCGAAATTTGACACAGCAGATTGTCCGGGACTTTCAATGCCCCTGTAGCATTGATTACTATCAAGGCTGCTTTAAAGGCATTCCCAAAAGTTTAATAATTTAATGAAATCTATACAAAATCCCCCTTAATCCCCCTTTGACAAAAGGGGATTTTTTCGTCCTTTGAAGCACTGAAAGTGCATGCAATTTTCTTTTGAAAATGAAGGAAAAGAAACAATAAACAAATAACATTCACATTCTTTTATCTTCATTAAAAAAGAAAAATGAAGGGTGCAGTGCACCCAAAGGACGAAAAAGGAGATTTTTTTAAATTGTAGGGGCGATCCTTCTGGTCGTTCGAAAGTGTAAAATTAAAAAAAAAGCTGGTGTAAGGACCGTCCTTTTTGAGTTTTAAAGTTCTTTGTTTCAGGAAAAGTGATAAAATAGTTTGATGTTTAGGGAAAAAGTTGAGGTTTTATGGTTTAAAAGGGATTTGAGGGTAAAGGATAATCCTATATTTTCAAGGTCAACCCTTCCAGTTTTACCAATTTTTATCTTTGATGAAAATATTTTAAAGGACCTTCCAAAAAATGATAAAAGGGTAGGTTTTATATTTGAAAGGATTTTAAAACTTAAAAATAATTTAAAACAAAAGAAGTTGGATTTGGCGATATTTTATGGAAAACCAGAAGAAATTTTTGAATTCCTTTCAAAAAATTTTGAAATTTTAAATATTTATTCTTCTTCAGACAATGATAAGTATTCAAGGATGAGGGATAAAAAAATTAGAGAAAAATATCCGCTTCAAATTTTATTTGATTCTTTTTTAATCCAGCCAGATAAAATTTTAACAAAAGAAGGCAAGCCATATAAGGTTTATTCTTTTTTTAAAGAAAGGGCTATGCAGTTTTTAGAAAACAATCCGCAGATTGAATATAAAGCCCCTGAAAATTTAAAAATTCTAAAATTTGATTATGAAAATTTAATTTATATAAAAAATGGAAAAATTGAATAA
>JBBFMJ010000151.1:0-5102 GCA_037478515.1 Thermoanaerobaculia bacterium | reverse complement strand
CTATATGGCAAAAAAATTTGAGGAGGAAGGCATAAACGGGCTGGTTTTATTTAACAGGTTTTATCAACCTGAACTAGATCTGGAAAACCTTCAGGTAAAAAACGGGCTGGAACTTTCTTCTTCTTATGAAAATAAGGAAGCCATAAGATTTATTTCAATACTTTATGGAAGGGTAAATTTATCTTTTATAGGAACAGGTGGAATCTGGACAAGGGAAGATATTTTAAAATTTATCTTTGCTGGTGCCAGCGGAGTTCAAATGGTTTCTGCTCTTCTTAAAAAGGGTTTAAAAATTGTAAAGGAATTAAAAAAAGAAATTGAGGAATGGCTTGAGGAAAAGGAATATTCCAGTTTAAAGGAATGTGTTGGAGTTTTAAGCCAGCAGAAATGCCCCAGTCCTGAGGTTTATGAAAGAGCAAATTATATGAAAATCCTTTTAAATTACAGACCTTGAAAGAAATTGAAGTAAAATTACCAGTTAAGGATTTCAAAGAAGTAAAGGGACTTTTAAAAAAGTTAAAGGCAAAGAAAAAATTTAAAGAAACCCTGGAAAGAAACATTCTTTTTGACCATAAATCTTTAAAACTGAAGGAAAGGGACTGGGTTTTACGCCTCAGGCAGTTTGGGGAAAAAAACATCTTAACTTTAAAGACAAAAAGCATAGGGAGAAAAGGTTTTAAGGTAAGGGAAGAGGTAAACATTTTTTTTGAGGATTTTGAAAAAATGAAAGAGGTATTCCAGAGAATGGGTTTTTTTGAAGCATTTTATTATGAAAAATACAGGGAAGAATATGAACTTAATGGCTTGAGCATATCTCTGGATAAAACCCCTGTGGGAAACTATGTGGAAATTGAAGGAGATTATAAAAAAATAGAAAATTTTTTAAAGAAAATCGGGGCAAAAATTGAAGAAACCCTCTCCCTTTCATATTTTCAATTATTCAGGATTTTTAATAAGAAGAGCAAAAGAATGCAATTTAAATAATTATTATTAATTTTGAATTTTTTTTCTTCTTTTTTTTGCTCTTTCAATGGTTTTTCTTCTGTAAATTGGGTCATTGTGGTATCTATTTAATGAATTTTTTAAAGTTATTTTTCTATATCTGGGGTCTTTTTGGTACTTTTCTCTATAATATTTTTTAACTTTTTCTCTGAAATTTATATCTTTTGCATATTTTTCCTTTAATTTTTTCAAAATCCTGTTCCTGTTTTTCTTATACCATTCCTTTCTGTATTTACTTTTATTTGAAGTGGTCATAGCCCAGAGGTTTTAAAATTTTTAATTTACCTTTCCTTTCCAGCTGGATTTTTTTTTCTTCTGTTATTTTTCCAATTTTTGGGTAATCTAAATCAAAAGGGGAAGTGAAAAGCAGTTGAAATTCTTCTCCCGAAGAAAGCAAGAAATTAAATTTTTCTTCTTCCCTGAGAAAGATTTCATCTATTTCCTTTATAAAAGGAATTTTTTCGGAATAAATTATGGCTCCCGTTCCTGATCTCCTGCACAAACGATGGAGGTCAATGCTTAATCCGTCAGATACATCAATGGCACATTTTACCTTTCCTGAAAGGAGCAATTCTTCGCCCAAAGGGTAGGGGATTTCTGGCTTTAAAAAATAATCTATAAATTCCCTTTTTTTCTTTTTACTTAAATTTACTTTATTTCCTTTTATCAATTTCAGAGCAATACCCATTTTACCTAAAGGACCTGAAAGATAAATGAAATCCCCTGGCTTTGCCTCTGACCTTAAAAGGGGTTTTTTGCCCAGGGGAAGGATTCCAGTTATGGTAAAGGTGAAAAAGTTAAAAGGGGAAGAAATTGTATCCCCTCCCGCTATTTTAAGATTAAAAATTTTACATTCATCTTCTAAGGATTTTAAAATTTTGCCCATTTCCTTTGAATTTTCTTTTCTTATACCAAGGGTTAAGATTACATATTTTCCCCTTCCACCCATAGCATTTATATCAGAAAGGGAAGCCCTCAACCCCCTTTTGACCGATAATTTTAATGGAAAATTGGAAGGAAAATGCACTTTTTCAGAAAAACTATCCTGGGTAATTAAAATTGAACCTTGGGGGACAAAAAGAAAGGCAGAATCATCTCCAATTCCAATTTCTCCATTTTTTAATGGCTCTATTTTTTTAATTAAATTTTCTAAAAACTTATCTTCAAGCATTTTTTAAGGCAATTTTTACTGCTTCTTCAACCCTTTCAATAAAATGAAAGTTTAATCCCTTTAAAAGATTTTTTGGGATTTCCGAGAGATCCTTTTTATTCATAGAAGGTAAAATTATATCCTTTATCATAGCAGTCCTGGCTGCAATTACTTTTTCCTTTATTCCTCCCACAGGTAAAACTTCCCCCCTTAAAGTTATCTCCCCTGTCATTGCCACATCCCTTCTTATAGGAATTCCAGAGAGAGCTGAAATCATTGCACAAGCCATAGTGACACCAGCAGAAGGTCCATCTTTTGGAATTGCTCCTTCAGGGACATGTATATGTATGTCCTTATCCTTAAAATTTTTTAAAGGAATTGAAAAGTTCTTTGCCTTTGCCTTTGTGTAACTTAAAGCAGCCAGGGCAGATTCCTTCATAACTTCACCCAGATGACCAGTCAGCTGGATTTTTCCATTTCCAGGGGTCAGAATTGCTTCTATAAATAGAATATCCCCTCCAAAGGGTGTCCAGGCAAGGCCCGTGGCAATTCCCACTTCATCCTTTTTAAGCAAGATTTCAGGCAGGTATTTTGGAGGACCCAGATATTTTTCCACTGCCTTTTCTGTTATGGTTTTTCTCTCCTGCCATTTACCTGCTGCCACTTCCACTGCCACTTTTCTGCAAATGGAACCTATTTCCCTTTCCAGATTTCTAAGGCCCACTTCCCTGGTATATTGAGAGATTATTTTTTTCAACCCCTTTTCTGTAAAATAAAGATGTTTCTGGGATATTCCATTTTCTTTCAGCTGTTTTGGAATTAAATATTTATAAGCAATTTGAACCTTTTCTTCTGTTATGTATCCGGAAAGGTGTATGACTTCCATCCTATCTAAAAATGCAGGATGGATTGTATCTAAAATATTGGCAGTTGCAATGAATAAAACCTTTGAAAGGTCATAGGAGACGCCTAAATAATGGTCCCTGAAGGAAAAGTTTTGTTCAGGATCCAATACTTCTAAAAGGGCAGCAGAAGGGTCTCCCCTGAAATCAGCCCCAATTTTATCAATTTCATCCAGCATAAAGACAGGGTTTGAAGAACCTGCCTGAAGAATTCCTGTGATAATCCTTCCTGGCATAGCCCCAATATAGGTCCTTCTATGCCCCCGTATCTCTGCCTCGTCCCTTACCCCGCCCAAAGAAATCCTTACAAACTTCCTTCCAAGACATCTGGCAATGGACCTTCCCAGAGAGGTCTTTCCAACACCTGGTGGTCCCACAAAGCAAAGGATGGGTCCTTTTATTTTGCTTCCTTTAAGTTTCCTTACAGCCAGAAATTCCAGGATTCTTTCTTTGACTTTTTCCAGATCATAGTGATCTTCGTCCAGGATTTTTCTTGCCCTTTTTAAATTTAATCTATCCTTTGTAACTATAGCCCAGGGAAGGGAAGTTATCGTATCCAGATAAGTCCTTATTACATTTGCTTCCGGGGAGTCAGGAGCCATCTTTTCCAGGCGGGAGATCTGTTTTTCAATTTCGGTTTTTGCCTCTTCTGGTATCTTTTTTTCTTCAATTGCTTTTTTGTAGCCCTCAATTTCACCTTTAAGTTCCTCTGATTCCCCGAGTTCCTTCTGGATTGCCTTAAGTTGCTGTCTTAAAATATATTCCCTGTGAGATTTGTCCATCTCCTGCTGGGCTTCTGAAAGAATTTCCTGCTGGACAGAAAGGAGCATAATTTCGTGGGTTAAAAGTTCATTCACCCTTTTTAATCTCTTAATGGGATCAATCAGTTCTAAAATTTCTTGGCTCTCCGGGACCTTCAAATCCAGATTTGAAGAAATAAAATCAGCCAGCCTGCCTGGCTGTTCGATATTTTGAGCCATTGCCTTCAGTTCTTCAGAAAAGGGTTTTCCCATAGAGACAAGTTTTTCCAGGTTTTCAAGGACAGTTCTTATGAGGGCTTGAACTTCAATGGAGTCCTTTGGGACTTCCTCTTCATTGATAAGGGTAATCTTTGCTTGAAGGTGGGGGTCAGTCTTTGTAACCATATCAATTTTTGCTCTGGAAATACCTTGAATTAAAATCCTCACCTGCCCTTCACTTAACTTAACCATTCTTAAAATAATGGAAACAGTCCCCACTGAAAAGATATCTTCGGGTTTTGGATCCTCTATTTCAGGGGATTTTTGTGAGGATAGAAGGATCATCCTGTTTGAAGCCAGAGCATCATCCACTGCCCTCATAGATTTCTGCCTTCCTATAAAGAGGGGAACCATTGCTCCCGGAAAAATTACCGTATCCTTTAAAGGAAGAAGGGGCAAAAGGTCTGGAATTTTAAATTTTTCTTCCTTTTCACTCATTTTTTACCACCTTAATTTGAATTGATTTTTTTCTTTTTTCTTGAACCTTTTCAAAGGTTATCTTTAAGATTCCCTTTTCAAGAGTTGCCTTTGCTGTATGGCTATTTATGGCTACGGGAATGGGGATTGCTTTATAAAACTTCCCAAAACTCCTCTCCAGGAGCAAAAATTTAGGGTTTCCTTCCAGAGGTTGATGCCTCTTTTCCCCTTCAATTATAAGCCATCTCCCAGAAAGGTGTATATTTATATCTTCAGGAGAAAGCCCAGGGGCTTCCATAATTAAAATTAAATTATCCTTTGTCTCCACTATGTCCATATTCGGGGAAAAGCTATATTCCCTGGAAGAGGAAATCTTGAGATGCCTTAAAATTTCATCAAAAATTTTATTAATTTCTTCCTGAATTTGAAAAAATTCCACAGATTTTCTTATCATTTATGCTCCAAAAGATTTTTTACTTCCTGGACAAATTCATCAATATCCTCGAATCTCCTGTAAACGGAAGCAAATCTGACATAGGCAATTCTGTCTAAATTTTTAAGCTCCTCCATTACAATCTGCCCTATTTTCTCCGTGGATAGTTCCCTGCTTTC